>NZ_JBNNVR010000024.1:0-61168 GCF_050280645.1 Pseudomonas sp. NPDC089554 | reverse complement strand
CGCGGGAAATGGGCGTGCCTTCGGAAATGATCAGCCCGGCGGTAGCCCGCTGGGTGTAGTGCAGCGCGATTTGCTCGGTCGCGATGTCTTGCGGGGCGCGCGAGCGGGTCATCGGTGCCATCACCATGCGATTGGCGAGGGTCAAGCCGTTCAGGTCGTAGTGCGCAAAAAGGTCAGCCATCAGGAACTCCAGGTTCAATTTCACAGAGATGGCGCACAGCTTATTGGAGAATAAAGCGTTGATAGGTGGCGGTTTCTACGAAATGATGTGACTGAAATTCATCAATGAGACGTCGCGACATGCATGCCTCCGATCGACTGAAGGGGATCGATGTCTTCGTCAGTGTCGCCAATGTGGGCAGTTTCTCTGGGGCCGCCGAGCGGCTGAACCTGACCAATTCGGCAGTCAGCAAAAGCATCGCGCGCCTGGAGGCCCGCTTGCAGGTTCGCCTGTTCAACCGCACCACACGCAGGCTTTCCCTGACCGACGCAGGCGCCGAGTACTACCGCACCTGCGCCGAGGTGCTGGGCAGCCTCGAAGAGGCCGAGCAGTCGCTGCACGCGCAGGACACCGAGCCGCGCGGCCGGGTGCGGGTAGAGCTGCCTGCGGCCTTCGGCCAGGCCCACGTGCTGCCGCTGATGCTCGAGTTCCTCCAGCGCCACCCCTTGCTCATGCCGCATGTGTCCTTCTCGGACCACTTCATCGACCCGGTCGAGCAAGGTGTGGACATCGTCGTGCGCATTGGCGGGCCCGACGCCTGGTCGGCCCTGCTGGGCCATCAGTTCCTCGGCCATCAACAGCTGGTGTTCTGCGCCTCCCCTCGCTACCTGGCGCAACACGGCACGCCCCAGGATGAAATGGACCTGGAGCGTCACCAGTGCATTGTCTACGGCTACACCGACGGCAGCGTCATGCCTTGGTACTTCACTGGCGGGCAGCCGGGCAATATCGAACGGCGGATCCTGCGCGGCCGCATCGCCGTGGGGGACGGCCATGGGATGCTGCTCTCGGCCCTGGCGGGTCTGGGCGTCGCGCAGTTGCCTACCTGGCTGGCGAACCCGCACCTGGAGACGGGGGAGCTGGTGCAAGTGCTGCCTGAACGGGTGCTCGATGGGCTGCCCATCAATATCGTCTGGCTCAAGAGCCGCCAGCACCTGCCGCGGGTCAAGGCTCTGCTCGAGGTGCTCGGGGCCTGCCTCACGACGCTTGGCTGGGACAGGAAAGGCATTGCGTAAGCCTATGTGGCTTAACGACCGGCATTGTGTGGGGTACTGTCCAGTCCCTCCGCGAGATGCTGCGCCAGCAGGTCATACACCCTGCGCACCCGCGCAGGCACCGGGCCGCGCTGCGGGCGATAGATGAACAGCTCCACCGGTGGCGGTGCGTGCTCTGGCAGCAGCGCTACCAGCCGGCCGCAGGCCAGGTGCTGCCTGACCAGGTGGTCGGGCAACTGGGAAATACACAGGCCAGCCAACGCTGCCTCGCATTCGACTTCCTGGTCGTCACTGGTGAAAGCGGGCTGGCTGGGCACGAATTGCAGCCCATCGGCGAAGTACCAGGGCCATATCCGCCCATTGTTACGATCGACCATTGCGGAAATCGGCAGGTTTTGTAGCTCCAGCGGGCTACTGGGTAACTCGCAACGCGCCAGCAACTCGGGCGTGGCCACCACCTGTAGGCCGATCGGCGCAATTACCCGGGCAATGTAGCTGCGATCACGCAGCAGGCCGATGCGAATGCCGATATCGATACTCTCGTCCACCGCATCCACCCGCACATCGCTCAGGCGCAAGTCCAGCTCGATCTCGGGGTGCTCGCGTACCAGCGGCGCCAGCAAGGGCACCAAAAAGCGATGGCCGATGGACTGCGTCACGGTGATGCGCACCCTCCCCCGCAAGGCTTGGTCGCGGGCCTGGGTGTGCAGGTCGAACAGTTGGTCGATACCGCCGAGCGCCGGTCGTGCCTGCTCCGCCAAGCGTTGGCCGAACATGCTGATTTGCACCTGGCGGGTGTTGCGATGGAACAACGGTTCGCCAAACACGCCCTCCAGCTCCTTGATCGCCCGGGTGACCGCCTGCGGCGAAATGCCCAGGCAATGGGCGGCCTCGCGAAAGCTCTCGGATTCGGCCGCGCAGCAGAAGATGCGCAGCAGCTCGGTGCGGTTGGACATGGAATTGTTCCTTTTTTTGGAATTCCTAAATCCTAACTATTCCATTTTTTTCAAGGAAGCTTTTTCCCATACTCCTCTCCAACGCAGAACGCTTCTGCCCAACCCCCGACACTATGGAGATCGACATGAGCAACAACATCAGCGACAAAGTTGTGGTTATCACTGGCGCCAGCAGCGGCCTGGGCGAAAGCACCGCACGTTACCTCGCCGCCCGTGGCGCCAAGGTGGTGCTGGCGGCGCGCCGCGCAGAGCGCCTGCAGCAGCTTGCCGAGGAAATCCGCGCTAGCGGTGGCGAGGCGCTGCCGGTGGTCACCGACGTCACCGTCAAGGAGCAGGTGCAAGCGCTGATCGACGCAACCATCAGCCGCTTCGGCCGGGTGGATGTGATGATCAACAACTCCGGCCTGATGGCCATCGCGCCCATGGCCCAGGGCCGCACCGATGAATGGGACCGGATGATCGACATCAACATCAAGGGCGTGCTCTACGGCATTGCCGCTGCACTGCCGGCCATGCAGCAGCAGAACAGCGGGCACATCATCAACGTGGCCTCGGTGGCCGGCGTCAAGGTATTCGCCCCGGGTGGCACGGTGTACAGCGGCACCAAATATGCCGTACGTGCGATCACCGAAGGGCTGCGCATGGAAGTTGGCGGTAATATCCGCGCCACTTTGATCTCGCCGGGCGCGGTGGACTCCGAGCTCAAGTTCGGCAGTAACGACGAGGCTTCGTCGAACAACGTCAAGGAGTTCTACAAGCAGGCGATTCCTGCCGAGTCGGTAGCCCGCGCCATCGCCTATGCGATCGAGCAGCCAGCCGAGGTGGATATCAACGAGGTGGTGCTGCGTCCGACCGTACAGGAGTTCTGAGGTCCGGCGACGCCTTGTTGACGACGTGGCCTTCACACCCCGAACCCTCGAGCCAGGGTTCGGGGTGTTCCTGTAACCTACCCCATTCGCCAAGGCCAGTACCTTTCGAGTCTTCATGGGGCAGTTCATGAACATCAACGACATAGGTTTCGAAGCGCTGTTGAACGCCTTGCACGATGGCGTCTACATCACCGATGGCCAGGGCACCACCCTGCGGGTGAACCACGCCTACGAGCGCTTGACCGGGCTGAGCAGCGCCGACCTGATCGGCCGCTCCATGCAGGTGCTGGTTCAGGAGGGCGTGATTTCCCGGTCGGCCACCCTACGCGTGTTGCAAGAAGGCCTGCCGGTGTCGGTGATGCAGAGCCTGAGCCATGGCAAGCAACTGCTGGTCAGCGCCACGCCGATTTTCGATGGCGACCACAAGATTCGCTACGTCGTCAGCACCGTGCGCGACATGACCGAACTGCTGCGTATCAAGCACGAGCGCGACGAGCTTCACCAGCTCAAGCTGCTGCGTCACAGCACTGCCAGGCTGCATGCCGGCGTGCGTGACGACCTGCTCAGTGCCTTGGCCGACGCTGACGAGCACCTTCCGGGGCAAGTCTTCGCCCAAGCCCGCCAAGTGGCGCGCAGCGACGTGAAGGTACTGCTCCAGGGCGAGACCGGGGTCGGCAAGACGCTGGTCGCCAAGTACATCCACAATGCCAGCGAGCGCGGCAAGGAACCCTTCCTCGCGCTGAACTGTGGTGCCCTGCCGGAAAACCTGATCGAGGCCGAGCTGTTCGGCTATGCGCCGGGGGCGTTCACCGGTGCGGGTCCAAAGGGCAAACGCGGCCTTCTGGAGCTGGCACACAAAGGCACGCTGTTCCTCGATGAAATTGGTGACCTGCCGCTGTCGGTGCAGGTCAAGCTGCTGAAGGTGATCGAGGAAAACCAGTTCATCCCGGTAGGCGGGCTCGACTTGAAGGTGGTGGACGTACGGATCATCAGCGCCACCCACCACGACCTCAAGCGCCGGGTTGCCGAAGGCCTGTTCCGCGAAGACCTTTACTACCGCCTCAATACCGTGCCAATCAAGATTCCCGCGTTGCGCGCGCGGCAAAACGAAATCCCGGGGCTTTTGCATTTCTACCTGGGCTCATTCAACCGCCGTTACCAGCGAGAGGTGCAGTGGAGCCTGGATGCGTTGGACCTGCTGTGCGACTACCCGTGGCCGGGCAATATTCGCGAGCTGATCAATGTAGTGGAACGCATGGTGGTGACCTGCCAGGGCGATGTCATCAACGCGCTGGACCTTCCCGAAGAAATCTTCAGTCTCGACCAACAGCCAGCGAACCCTCACCAACAGCCCCTGCGCAAGGTGGTCGAGCAGGCCGAGCGCGCCGCGATCCGCGCCGCTTTGCGCCAGTACAAGACGACCCGCCTGGCAGCGAAGGCCCTGGGGGTCAGCCAGGCGACCATCGTGCAGAAGATGAAACGGTGGGAGCGCTCTGATTGAAACTTCAATCGCTCAAGGCTGAGCGATCATAAAACTAATCAAGAAAACCACCGCGTAGAACCTGGCCCTTGCGCCTGCCCGCTTTAGCGCGGGCCTTTGCCGAAGCTGGCACAGCCTTCGCTATGTCCTGTTGCGTCGCTCTAGCGTAAACAACAATTACACAGGACTAGCCGATGACCACTCATGCTTTCAAAGTCGCCAATAAACTGATCACCGGAGAAGCTGCCATCGAGCAGCTGTCCGCTGAGCTTTCGCGCTTGAACATCAACAACCCGCTCATTGTCACGGACGCCATCCTGGTCAAGTCCGGCGCGGTGGACAAAGCGCTGGCGCACCTGGGCCAGCGCAAGTACGGGGTGTTCGATCAAGTCCAACCTGAACCGGAAATCGCCATTGTCGAGTCGTGCACCCAGGTGTTTCGAGAAGGCGAGCATGACGGGCTTATCGGGCTCGGTGGCGGGAGCGCTATCGATATCGCCAAGGGCGTGGCGGCATTCGCCGGGCACGACGGGCCGCTTGGCGAGTTGTTCGGGGTCGACCAGGTCAAGAAAAAAGGCCCGCCGCTCATCGCCATTCCCAGCACGGCCGGCACAGGTTCGGAAGTGACCAACGTGGCGATTTTTTCCGACAAGCAAGCGCAGTTGAAAAAGGGCATCGTCAGCGACTTCCTGCTCCCCGATGTCGCGCTGGTCAGCCCGCTGATGACCTTGACCTGCCCTCGTTCAGTCACTGCGGCCAGTGGCATCGATGCATTGGTCCACGCCATCGAAGCGTACCTGTCAGTCAATCGCTCCGCCATTACCGACGCCATTGCACTGGGCGCGATCAAGCTGATCAGCCGCGCCTTGCCCAAAGCATTCGCCAACCCTGACGACCTGCAAGCCCGGGAAGACATGGCCACCGGCAGCCTGATGGGCGGCATGGCCTTTGGCAATGCCGGGGTTGGCGCGGTGCACGCATTGGCCTACCCGCTGGGCGGGCGTTTCAATATTGCCCATGGCGTGAGCAATGCGCTGCTGCTGGCGCATGTCATGCACTGGAACAAGATCGCCTGCGCCGAGCGCATGCGCGATATCGGCGAAGCGATGGGCTTGCGCCTGTCCCAACTGAGCGACGCACAGTCTGCCGAGGCTACGGTCCAGGCCATGGCCGAGCTGTGCCGCGCCGTGGATATCCCCCAAGGGCTGCGCGCCTTTGATATCCCGCAGGAGGCCATCCCGGTGATGGCCGAAGAGGCCAGCAAGATCGACCGCCTGATGCGCAACAACCCACGCAAGCTCAGCGTCGCGGATATCGAGAAGATCTACCGCAGCGCCTATTGAGCCGCTGGCCCGCGCGCCCTCCAAGCCCTTCCAAAAATAAAACAAGACAGGTGAAGATATGTCCACGCCCCCCGTGTTGCCGGAAGAAACCCGGCATATTCCGCTTGGCCCGTTCAAAGTCAGGCTGCCGTTCGTTCACTACAAGATCGAGTGGCCGGATTACTTTCAAGGGCTGCTGATGTGTGCCGTCGACCTGGCGGCCATTCCATTGATGACCGAGTTGCTGGGCATGCCGTTCGAAGTGGCGCTGGCCGTGGTGATGCTCAACGGCCTGCTGTACCTGGCGCACCACCTGCTCGGCGACCCTACCGTGCCGGGCTGGATCACGCCGGCGGTGCCGCTGCTGATGGCCTATTGCGCGACGTTCCCGGAAGGCCCCGAGCGTGTGCATGCATTGATTGCCTTCCAGCTGATGCTCGGCCTGCTTTCCATCGCCCTGGGCGCCACGGGCATGGCACGCAAGGTGTTCCTCTACGTGCCGGCGGCAATGAAATCCGGGATCATCGTCGGCGCCGGTTTCAGTGCGGTGATCGCGGTGTTCCAGGTCAATGGCAAGTTCGACGCCTTTCCCTGGACCATCTCCATCGCAGTGGGCCTTGCGTTCTACCTGATCTTTTCCCAACACTTCCACGCCCTGAAGCAGAGGAACTGGCTGTGCTGGAACTTCGCCAAGCTGGGAATCTTGCCCATCGTGTTGCTGGCCGTGGTGATCGCGCCCTTGTTCGGCGAAGCGCCTTGGCCGACCATTCAATGGGGCATCAGCACGCCAGACTTCGCCGGCCTGTGGAACGACTACACGGTATTCGGCCTGGGCATGCCGCCGTTCGAGATGTTCATTTCCTCGATTCCCACCGTGCTGGCGGTGTACATCATCGTCTTCGGCGATGTGTTGAGTGCCAAGGCATTGCTCGACGAGGCCGAGCACATTCGCAAGGACCAACCTATCGACTACGACCCTGATCGCGCGCACCTGATTTTCGGCGGGCGCAATGCACTGATGAGTATCTTCGGCCCGGACGTGGCCATGTGCGGCCCGAAATGGGCGGCGATGCTGGTGGTGGTGATCGAGCGGTTCAAGGGTGGCCCTCGGGCGATGCAGTCGATCATCGGCGGCATGGGCTCGTTCCGCTGGGGCACTAATACCGGGCTGTTGCTGCTGCCGGTAGTGACCTTGGTCCAGCCCATTCTCGGCGTGGCACTGGCATTGACCTTGCTGATTCAAGGCTATGTCAGTGTGCGTCTGGGTATTCTCGAGGCCCGGAGCCAGCGTGACCTGGGGATCGCTGGGGTGATCGGGGCGGTATTGGCGATCAAGGGCGCAAGCTGGGCGTTTGCCGTGGGCGTGGTGCTGTGCCTGTTGATCTACGGCAGAAACTTTTTCCGTGGGGAAAACGATGGGACTTTCACCAAGCCTGAGGTACTGCCTGCAAGCCCTGGCGAGACATCTGCGGATCAACCCTCGGTGACTTCGGCATCGCAGACCAGCGTTTCCTGAAAAACCAAGGACCTTCTCAACTGCGCGAGCGCTCTGAGGGGCTGCTGTGTCGTACCGGCAGCAGCACCCTCAGAAGCACGTTAGGCGACACGGTTGTTGCGTTCGATCAAGCGATCGGAGCCGCCTTCGGCAACGCGGTTGTTACGTTCGATCAGGCGGTCGGAGCCGCCTTCGGCAACGCGGTTGTTGCGTTCGATCAGGCGATCGGAGCCACCTTCGACGATAACTTGTTGAGCGGAAGATACGGATGGATTGAAGTCGGTAGAGCGAGGCTGATTATCCACGACATTAGCGTGAACATTGGCAGCGAGGATCGACAGGGTCAGACTCAGCAGCAGTTGGGTTTTCATGATTCGGCGCTCCTTAGGAAGCTAGAAAGTGGGTACGGAGCCAATGTTACGCTGTCGGAGCCAATACAGAAGTTCATGTGGTTAATGGTAAACATCACCCAATTCGATACCTGACTTAACCGCTCTAATATGAGTGTTTCGTGGCTTTCCATCCGCGACGTAAGCGTGGCGCGCACCAATACTTACGGTGCAGATGAAGCATTTCATTGAGACGCCGAATCATATGACCAAGAAACTGCTCTAACTTATTTAGCCGTGCTCTATCAGCGCGATTAGTTGCCTCAATAATCAAGCCCATCGATAACTCGAATCGCTAAGCATCGTTTCTCAATAATGCGGCCCATCGTCATGCTTGGCTCCAGTAAGCAACAGCAACATCTGGAGTCACTACCATGGCCACCGCCCTTCTCACTTCATTCAAACAAGGCGCCTACGCTGCGATCCTTGCCTACATCGTGTTCATCCTGTCGCTCACCGCGATCAATGTTCAGGGGCTGCTGTCATGACCTGCGCAAAGTTTTGGGTGATTGCCTTTTTCGTGCTCATCAACAACGGCTGCTCGTTGATGGGACACGGGGACAGTTCGGTCGGCGGTGTGGCCAGAAGCATCGAATCACGTTCAGAAATCGCCAGCGCCACGGCGCTGCTAAGGGCGCAGAAAGTCAACGCCGGCGACTCGCCGCCAGACCTGCAACACGCGATGCTGGCCAGGTTCACCTGGGCGCAGGTCTGAGGGGCCGTCGGTCGAGATCAGTCGCCTTTGTAAGTGCGTGGGTCAATGCCCCACTTCTTCAGGCGCGACGCCAGTGTCGTAGGCTTGACGCCCAGCAGTTGAGCCGCCCCGCCCTCCCCTGAGACCTTGCCCGAAGTGCGTTTGAGCACGTTGATGGCGTTGAGCTTCATCTGCCGCTGCCAGTCTTCATCGGCCGTTGGCGTCGTGTCGGGCGACGCCTGGGCTGCTTCTGCGTGACGTAAGGCGGGCGTTACGGCCAGTACTTCCTCGAAACTGATCCGGCCCTCGCGCGCAACGATGGTCTGGCGCTCGATCACGTTCTGCAATTCGCGGATATTGCCCGGCCAGCTGTACTGCTCGAGCAGTTGCACCTGTGCCAACGGCATGCGAACCCCAGGCTTGTTGAAAGCCTGGCTTGCGCGCTTGAGGAAGTGGCTGGCCAGCAGCGGTATGTCTTCCAGGCGCTCGCGCAGCGGAACCGAGCGAATGGGGAACACATTCAGGCGAAAATACAGGTCTTCGCGGAAGGTGCCTTGGGCAACCATGTCGCGCAGGTCGCGGTTGGTCGCCGCGATCACCCGCACGTCCACCGCGCGGGTGCGGTTGTCGCCGACCGGCTCGAACTGCTGGTCCTGCAACACGCGCAGCAGCTTGCTTTGCAGCTCCAAGGGAATTTCCCCGACCTCGTCGAGGAACAAGGTGCCGCCGTCGGCCAGCTCGAAACGGCCCACGCGGTTGCTGACAGCGCCAGTGAAGGCGCCCTTGAGGTGCCCGAAGAACTCACTCTCGAACAGCTCGCGCGGCACGGCGGCGCAGTTCACCCGAATCAGCGGGCGGTCGGCACGCCGGCTGCTGGCGTGGATGGCGCGGGCGATCAGTTCTTTGCCGGTGCCGGACTCGCCGCTCACCAACACGTTGGCATCGGTGGGTGCCACCAGCTCGATCTGCTGGATCAGGTGCTTCACTGCCGGGCTCTGGCCGACGATCTCGTGGTGGTTGGCCTGGGCGTTGATTTCTTCTTGCAGGTATTGGTTTTCCAGCTCCAGGCGCCGCTGCAACTGCTCCACTTCGCTCAGCGCCTCGCGCAGGCGCGCTTCGGTGCGCTGGCGCTGGCGAATGTCACGAAACAGCACCACAGCGCCCACCAGCCGGCCCATTTCGAAAATCGGCGTGCTGGTGTACTCCACGGCAATCGGTTCGCCATTCTTGTGCCAGAACACTTCATGGTCGACGCGGTGCACCTGGCCATCGGTGAACGAGGCATGGATCGGGCACTGGTTGACTTCGAAGGCACGTCCGTCGCGGTGGCTGTGATGGAACAGCTTGTGCGCGTCCTGGCCGATCATGTCGGCGGCGCTCCAGCCCAGGATGCGTTCGGCGGCGGGGTTGATGAAGGTGGTCTGGCCACGGGTGTCGAGGCCATAGATGCCCTCGCCCACCGCCCCCAGGATCAAGCGGTTCTGCTGCTGGATACGCTCGAAGACCTGGCCGATGCGCTCCCAACCCACGTGCCCAAGCCGGTGCTGGCGGCGCGCCTCGGCGCGGTTGCGGCGTTGCTCCAACAGGTCGCGGCGCTGGGCCATCAGCAGGATGCGCTGGCCCTCCACGGCGCGGGCGATGACCTCCACGGCGTGATGACGGTGTTGCAGGTCGACCAGGATCAGGTCGTCCGACCAGCCTTCGCCCTGGGTCAACACTTCGTCGCTGAAGCTCACCCAAGGCGCGATGGTTTCGCGCAGGAAGTGGCTGAACCTGAGTTCGCCTGGGTTTTCCGAGGGGCAGCCCAGCAACGCCAGTGCACTGGCGTTGGCCTGGACGATGCGGTCTTCGAGAGGGTCCACCAGCAACGTGGCGATGGGCGCGGCGGCGGTGATGTCTGGCGGCATGGGAAATCCCGAAGCTTAAATTTACGAAAAATCGTCAAAGCACTCGCGATATTTCGTTATTTACGAAATATCGTCAATGCCGAATGCGCATTGAATTTTAAATAATTCAATAAAATCAATAAGATAAATCGAAAAACAAAGTTGGCACGTCTCTCGCTATTACCGGTGTGGGCTTACACACCAACTTTCGAGAGACGCACAACATGAACAAAGTCGAAATGCACCACCTGATCATGGCTGCCAAGGCACGCAAGGGCTTGAGCTGGGACGACCTCAGCGCGGCGGTGGGCAAGGCGCCGGTGTGGCTGGCCTCGGTCTGCTACGGCATGAACAGCGCGCCACGGGAAGTCGCCAGCCACCTGTGCGAAGTGCTGGAACTGGACGCTGAAGTGGTCCAGGCGCTGGTCGACTTCCCGGTCAAGGGTTGGGACAAGACCGTCCCCCAGGACCCGCTGATCTACCGCCTGTACGAAGTGGTCGGGGTCTACGGCCCAACCCTGAAGGACGTGATCCAGGAAAAATTCGGCGACGGCATCATGAGCGCCATCGATTTCTCCATGCACGTCGAGAAGGTCGAAGACCCCAAGGGCGACCGCGTCAAGCTCACCCTCAATGGCAAGTTCCTGCCCTACCGCTCCTGGTAAGCGAACCTGACCTGCGGCATCCGCTGTCGGGTGCCGTCCACCGCTGAGTGCCGAGGGAAAACCCCATGTCCTACCTGCTCCCCACCGAATTCGTGACCAAGATGGTCGATGCCGGCGCATCGAAGGTCCATATGTCCACCCGCGACACCTTGATCCGCGGCTACATGGCCGGAGCCATCCTGGCGCTGGCCGCCGTGTTCGCCGTGACCATCGCGGTACAGACCGGCTCCGCGCTGCTGGGTGCGGTGCTGTTCCCGGTCGGCTTCTCGATGCTCTACCTGATGGGCTTCGACCTGCTCACCGGGGTGTTCATGCTCACCCCGCTGGCACTGCTGGACAAACGCCCTGGCGTGACGGTACGCGGCATGTTGCGCAACTGGGGCCTAGTGTTCGTTGGCAACTTCGCGGGCGCCCTGACCGTGGCCTTCATGATGGCGTTCGTCTTCACCTATGGCTTCAACGCCTCCCCCGGCGCCGTCGGGGAAAAGATCGCCCACATCGGCGAGTCACGCACCCTGGGCTACGAGCAATACGGCGCTGCCGGCTGGCTGACCATCTTCCTGCGTGGGGTGCTGTGCAACTGGATGGTGTCGATGGGTGTGGTCGGCGCGATGATCTCGACCTCGGTCAGTGGCAAGGTCATCGCCATGTGGATGCCGATCATGCTGTTCTTCTTCATGGGCTTCGAGCACTCGGTGGTGAACATGTTCCTGTTCCCCTCGGCGATGATCATGGGCGGCGGTTTCTCGATCATGGACTACATGGTCTGGAACGAGATTCCCACGGTGCTGGGCAACCTGGTCGGCGGCCTGGCGTTCACCGGGCTGACCTTGTACGGCACGCATATTCGTACGGCGGGAAAAAAGGACACGGCGCTCGCCTCCTCCTGAAGTACCCGATGGCAGGTTGCCGGATCACCTCCGGCAACGCTGCATGACATGAAATTCATCAAGCAGTAGCCGCCCTCCGAGTATGCTTGCGCCCTTCAACCCCGGCGCTTTCTCGCCTGCTCGAGCCACATCATGACACCCACGCATACCCCCACGCGCATGTCTGCGGGCATGGTCCTGCTGTTCGCCTTCTGCTGCGGCGCCATCGCCGCCAACCTCTACTACACACAGCCAATCATCGGGCTGATCGCCCCTGACGTGGGGCTGTCCCCTGCCCTGGCCAGCCTGATCGTCTCGCTGACCCAGGTCGGCTACGCCCTGGGCCTGTTCTTCCTGGTGCCGCTGGGTGATCTGCTGGAAAACCGCCGGTTGATGATCGCCACCAACCTGGTGGCCATCGCCAGTCTCTTGGGCGCGGCACTGGCCGAGCAACCGAACCTGTTCCTGGTGGTCTCGCTGCTGATCGGCTTCAGCTCGGTGTCGGTGCAGATCCTGGTTCCATTGGCCGCCGCCCTCACCCCTGCCGAGCTGCGTGGGCGGGTGGTCGGCAACATCATGAGCGGCCTGCTACTGGGCATTCTGCTGGCGCGACCGGTGTCCAGCCTGGTGGCTGACCATTTCGGCTGGCGTGCCATGTTCATGATCGCGGCGGCACTCATGCTCGCCATAAGCCTGCTGGTGCTGCGGGCGGTGCCCAAGTACCAGCCGCAACATACGGCCAGTTATGGGCAATTGCTGCGCTCGCTGGGTGCGCTGCTGCGCCAGCCGGTGTTGCGCCAACGCGCCTTCTACCAAGGTTGCCTGTTCGCCACCTTCAGCCTGTTCTGGACGGCCGCGCCGCTTGAGCTGATACGCAACCATGGCCTGAGCCAGAGCGAAGTGGCGATTTTCGCCCTGGTCGGCGCCATTGGTGCGGTGGCAGCCCCCATTGCCGGGCGCCTGGCCGATGCCGGGCACACCTACAGGGCATCGCTTCTGGCCATGTTGTTCGCCGCGCTGAGCTTCCTGCCGGCGCTGGTGCACCCGCTTTACAGCGTCATTGGCCTTGCCGTGACGGGCGTGGCGCTGGATTTTTGCGTACAGATGAACATGGTGCTGGGCCAGCGCGCGATCTATAGCCTCGACGCCAACAGCCGCAGCCGACTGAACGCGCTGTACATGACCAGCCTGTTCACTGGCGGCGCACTCGGCTCGGCGATTGCCAGCAGCCTGTTCGAGCACTTCGGCTGGGCCGGCGTCATGGCGGTGGGCATGGCCTTGCCACTGGTCGCGCTGTTGCGCCTGCTCAGCGCGACCCGGCAAACAGCGGCAAACCCCGCTTAGGCCTGCGCCTCCAGCACCACCACAACCTGCCCGGCACGCACCGCACTGCCGGGCGCCACCCGCACCTCGCGCACCTGGCCAGCGGCGCTGGCAAGCACGGGAATCTCCATCTTCATCGACTCCAGCACCACCAGGGTATCGCCCGCCTGCACCGTTTCGCCGACGCTCACCAGCACCTGCCACAGATTACCGGCCACCGGGCTTTGTGCGCCGACCTGGCCGGGCGCCAGCGCCGCCTCGCCAACCTCCGCCGTCACCGCCTCGGTGCTTTCGAAATGCGCCTGGCCACTGGCGATCCAGCGCTGACGCTCGGCCTCGAAGGCGGCCTGTTGCTGGCTGCGGAACGCCGCGATGCCCTCGGCCTGCTCGGCCAGGAACGCCTGGTAGTCGGCCAGGCGCAGCTGGCTTTGCTCGATGTGCAGCGGGTAGCGCCCCAGCGGGAAGTCGCGGCGAATGCGCAGGAGTTCTTCGGCACTGACCGGGTAGAAGCGCAACTGGTCGAAGAAGCGCAGCAGCCAGGGTTTGCCATCGAACGCAGGCACTTCGCGGTAGCGGTTCCACATCTGCAAGGTACGGCCGACGAACTGGTAGCCGCCTGGGCCTTCCATGCCGTACACGCACAGGTAGGCGCCGCCGATGCCCACCGAGTTCTCGGCGGTCCAGGTGCGCGCCGGGTTGTATTTGGTAGTCACCAGACGGTGGCGTGGGTCCAGCGGGGTGGCTACCGGCGCGCCGAGGTACACATCGCCCAGGCCCATCACCAGGTAGCTGGCGTCGAACACGGTGCGTTGCACATCGTCCAGGCCTGGCAGGTCGTTGATGCGGCGGATGAACTCCAGGTTGCTGGGGCACCAGGGGGCGTCCTTGCGCACGGTGGTCATGTACTTCTCGATCGCCAACTGGCAGGCCGGGTCGTCCCACGACAGCGGCAGGTGCACGATACGCGACGGCACTTGCAGGTCCTGGGCCATGCACACCTCGGCCCACAGCGCTTCCACCACCGCCAGCAACGCCGTCAACGGCAGGGTTTCGGGTTGGTAGTGCAGTTGCAGCGAGCGAATGCCGGGGGTCAGGTCGACCATGCCGGGCAGTGCCTTGGCCTCAAGGGCCTGCATCAGCGCGTGGCCGCGGAAACGCAGCACCAGGTCCAGCTCGGCGGCGCCGATCTCCAGCAGCAGGTGGGTATCACCAGCCAGGCGCGCTACCAGGCGGGTGTCGTCCTGGCCGATATCCAGCACGATCGGCGATCGTCGCGCTTCGTTTGCGGTGGCGGATGGCGCCTGCTCGGTCAGCGGCAGCAAGGCCAGCTGGCGTGCATGCGCCAGGGTAGTCGGCACGAAGCGCACCTTGTCGCCGGCCTTGAGTTGGCCCAGTTGCCACAGGTCGGCCTCGATCACCGTGACCGGGCAGACAAAGCCGCCCAGGCTCGGGCCGTCGGGGCCGAGGATCACCGGCATGTCGCCGGTGAAGTCCACTGCACCGATGGCATAGGGGTTGTCGTGGATATTCGATGGGTGCAGCCCCGCCTCGCCGCCGTCGGCACGGGCCCATTCGGGCTTGGGGCCGATCAGCCGCACGCCGGTGCGGCTGGAGTTGAAGTGCACTTCCCAGTCGGTGGCGAAGAAGGTGTCGATGTAGTCCTCGGTGAAGTATTCCGGCGAGCCATGCGGGCCGTAGATCACCCGGATCGTGCGAGTGGGCGCCAGTGGCAGTTGTGCGCCCAGCACTGCACCTGCGCTGCGGTCAAGCAGCGGCGCAAGCTCCAGGATGTCGCCAGTGCGCAGTGCACGCCCGGCGTGGCCGCCGAACTGGCCGAGGGTGAAGGTGCTCTTGCTGCCCAGGTAGTCCGGCACCTGGATACCGCCACGCAGGCACAGGTAGCTGCGTGCCCCGGCACCGCCGATGGTGCCCAGGGCCAGGCGTGAGCCGGCGGGGACCAACAGCGCGGTATTCATCGCCACCGCTTGGCCGTCGAGGGCCACGGGCAGCTCGGCGCCCACCACCGCCACCACGGCGTCGGTGTTGAAACGCAGGGTCGGGCCGCTCATGGTGACTTCCAGGCCGGCGGCGCCTTCGGGGTTGCCCAGCAAGGTGTTGCCTAGACGCAAGGCACGGCTGTCCATGGGGCCTGACGGTGGCACGCCGACGGCCCAGTAGCCGAGGCGACCGGGGTAGTCCTGCACGCTGGTCTGGGTGCCGCCGCTGAGTACCTCGAAGGTCGCGGCGCGGTAGGCCAGGCCTTCCAGGCAGCGGGTCCAGGGCTGGCCGCTGGCGAACGGGGCGTCTTCGATGATCTGGCGCAGGTATTGGCGGTTGCTCTGCACGCCGTACAGCGTGGTGTCGGCCAGGGCCTGGTCGAGGCGCTGGCAGGCCTGCTCGCGGTCTTCACCCCAGCCAATCAGCTTGGCGATCATCGGGTCGAAGTACGGCGGCACCTCGCAGCCAGCCTCAACCCAGGTGTCGATACGCAAAGCCTGGCCGTCGGCCTTGGGAAATTCGACGCAGGTCAGCAGCCCAGGGCTTGGCTGGAAGTCCTTGCCGGGGTCTTCGGCGTAGAGCCGCGCCTGTACGGCATGGCCGCGTGGTTTGAGTTGCGCGCCCAGGGTATCGAGCGGTGGCAGGTCGCCTGCGGCCAGCTGGATCATCCAGGCCACTAGGTCGACACCCCAGACCTGCTCGGTCACCCCGTGCTCCACCTGCAAGCGGGTGTTGACCTCGAGGAAGTAGAAGCGCTGCGCGTCGCTGTCGAAGACGAACTCCACGGTGCCCGCGCTGCGGTAGTTCACGGCCTTGGCCAATTTCAGGGCCGCCTCGCACAGCGCCTCGGCCATGCCTTCGGGCAGGTTGGGTGCCGGGGTTTCCTCCAGCACCTTCTGGTTGCGCCGCTGCACCGAGCAGTCGCGCACACCCAAGGTCAGTACCCCGCCCTTGCCATCGCCGAACACCTGCACTTCCAGGTGCCGCGCGCGCTGGATGTACTTCTCGATGAACACCCCGGCATCGCTGAAATTGTTCTGCCCCAGGCGCTTCACGGCATCGAACGCATCGTTCAGCTCGCGGGCGTCGTGGCACACCCGCATGCCGATGCCGCCACCACCGGCGGTGCTCTTGAGCATCACCGGGTAGCCGACCTGCTCGGCTGCGGCCAGGGCGTCAGCGAGGCTGTCGAGCAGCTCGGTGCCTTCGAGCAACGGCACGCCGTGCTGGCGGGCCAGGGCGCGGGCGGTGTGCTTGAGGCCGAACACCCGCAGCTGCTCGGGCGTGGGCCCTACGAAGGCGATGCCGGCGGCCTCGCAGGCCTCGGCGAACGCAGCGTTTTCGGACAAGAAGCCGTAGCCTGGGTGAATGGCCTGGGCACCACTGGCCCTGGCCGCCTGCAGGATCTTCTCCACCACCAGGTAGGTGCTGGCCGCCGCGCCCTCCCCCAGGCTCAGGGCCTGGTCGGCCTCGAGCACGTGCAGGCTGGCGATATCGGCTTCGGAATACACGGCAACGCCCTTGACCTGGAGCGCGCGCAGGGTGCGCAGGATGCGGCAGGCGATCGCGCCACGGTTGGCGATCAGCAAGGTTTCGAACATGACAACGTCCCCCAGAGGCGCAAAGGCGCCTCGGCTGGGTTGCGGGCCGTCCCGCAGTTCAATAAGGCCCTGGGGTCGTCCCCAAGGTAGAAAATCAGTTGCAGCGCTTGCCCACGGGGCCGCCTGGGGCGAGCCCTGCACGGAACAGGCAGGCGGCGAACAACGCACGGCGCAGGCGCGCCAAGCCTTTGATCAGTTCCATACCAGCACCTGCGCGGGGGTCGGGTTGTAGCCGTTGCAGGGGTTGTTCAGCTGCGGGCAGTTGGAGATCAGCACCATCACGTCCATTTCCGCGCGCAGCTCGACGTACTTGCCGGGGCCGGAAATACCGTCCTCGAAGGTCAGGCCACCTTCGGGGGTGACCGGCACGTTCATGAAGAAGTTGATGTTCGGGCTGATATCGCGCTTGCCCAGGCGGCCGTCGTGGCAGCAGGCACGCAGGTAGTTGTCGCGGCAGCTGTGCATATGCCGGGTTTCCAGGGCGTAGCGCACGGTGTTGCTCTCTTGCGCGCAGGCACCGCCCAGGGTGTCGTGGCGGCCACAGTTGTCATCGATGATGGTCAGCAGCGGCCGGCCCAGGTTGGAATACAGCACGCTGCCCACGCCCAGGTAGACGTTGCCCTGGCGCCGCAGGGTGCGTTGCACGTCGTAGCGCTCGCGGGGGTTGGCGGTGCTGTAGAACAGCGTGTCGATGGCCTGGTTGCCTTCCAGGTCGAGAATGCGCACGGTCTGCCCGGCCTTGACTTCGCCCAGCCACGGCTCGCCTGCTGGGATGGTGGTACGCCACAGGGCGTGCTCGGGTTGCAGGGAATGCTCCATGGTGCGGCTCCTCAGGCGAACAGGCGTTGGGTATTGATGAAGCCGCGCACGTTTTCCGGCCGCGAGGTGCGGCAGTGCTCGGCGACACTGGCATCGGCGCGGCTGAAGGTCAGTTGCAGCGGCTTGGGTGCGTAGTGCGGCGTGGGGTCCATCGGGTGTTGCAGGGCAGTGACCACGAACAGCGTGTCCATGGGCGCGTACAGTTCGATGAAGTCGCCCGCCTTGGCATTGTCCGGGTCGAAGCGCAGCGCGCCATCGGTGCCGACGTCGACCCGGCTGAACAGGTTCAGTGCCATGGTCAGGTCGGCCAGCCCCAGATCCCACTTGCCCATCTCAACCAGCAGGTTGTCGGTACCGTTGCGGAAGAAGCCGTTGCGCAGTTCCTGGTAGCGGCCCTGCCCATACTTTTCCTGCACTTCCTCGGCATTGAGCACGCCGCCGATGCTGTCGCTCCAGCCGCAGGTGTCTTCGGTAATGGCGGCCAGCACCCGGCCCATGTCGGAGTACAGGCAGTGGCCACGGGTGAGCTTGGCGGTGTGTTGGCACTTGAGGGTGTCGGGCAGGTTCAGGCGCTCGCTTTTCTCTGCGGCGTTGAACAGCATCAGGCTGAGGTTGGCGCCGCCTTCCAAGTCGGTGAAGCGCACCTGCTGGCCGCGCTTTAGCACGAATGAAAGGTGCCCGCCGCCCGGCAGGTGCTCTTCGGCGAAGATCGGGTTATCGGTCATGGTCAGTGTCCCGTTTGCAGTTGCAAAGACGCCGTCGACGCGCTCTGGCGTCGGGCGTTCAGTGGCAGGTCGTAGGTGACCCGCGAGCCATAGGCTTGCGGGGCGTGTGGGTCGATGCGGGTCTTGTCGAACACCAGCAGGCGAGTACCCAGGCTGAAGCCTTCGCTGAGGTCGTGGGTGACCATGAACACGGTCAGCCCGGTCTGTTGCCACAGCTCTACCAGCAAGGCGTGCATGTCCTTGCGGATACCGGGGTCCAGCGCGCCGAAGGGTTCGTCGAGCAGCAGCACCTTGGGCTTCATGATCAGCGCCTGGGCGATGGCCAGACGTTGCTGCATGCCGCCGGAGAGCTGCGCGGGGTATTGGTTCAGCGCATGGCCGAGCCCTACCTGGGTCAGCAGGCTTGCCGCCTGCTCCCGAGCCTCACGCTTGCGCAAGCCCAGCAGGCGGCCGAGCAGCGGCGCCTTGGACAGCTCCAGGCCGATGGCGACGTTGTCCAGCACGCTCAGGTGCGGGAACACCGAATAACGCTGGAACACCACGCCCCGGCTAGGGTCGGGCTCGGCGGCCAGGGGCTGGCCATTCAGCAGGATCTGCCCGCGGCTGGGGCGCTCCTGGCCCAGCAGCAGGCGCAGGAACGTGGACTTGCCGCAGCCCGACGCCCCGACCATGGTGCAGAACTCGCCCTCGGCGATGTCCAGGTTGAGGCCTTCGAGCACCACGTGCTCGTCGTATTGCTGCCACACGTTGCGCACTTGGATATAGCTCATGGGCGTGCCCCCTCGTACCAGGGGAACAGGCGCTGCGTCATGCGCTTGAGCGCGGCATCCATCAGCCAGGCCAGCAAAGTGATCCAGGCCACGTAGGGCAGGATCATGTCCATGGCCAGGTAGCGGCGCACCAGGAAGATCCGGTAGCCCAGGCCATCCTCGGCAGCGATGGCTTCGGCGGCGATCAGGAACAGCCACGCCGAACCCAGCACCAGGCGCAGGGAAATCAGCAGCCGCGGGGCCAACTGCGGCAGCACCACGCGCAGGATGTAGGTCCAGGTCGAGGCGCCCAGGGTCAGGGCCTTGATGCGCAACTCGGCAGGGATTTCGCGGGCGCGCTGCTCCAGGTCACGGGCCAGGATCGGCGTGATGCCGATGACGATCAGCATCACCTTCGACAACTCGCCCAGGCCGAACACGATGAACAGCACTGGCAGTATCGCCAGCGGTGGCACCATCGACAGCACCACCATCAAGGGTGACAGCGAAGCACCCACCAAGGGCAGCGCGCCCAGGGCGACACCCAGGCACAACCCCGCCACGGCACTGATGGCCAGGCCTGCCAGCAGGCGCTTGAGGCTGGCCGCGCTGTCTTGCCAGAGCAGGTAGCTGCCGCTGCGCTTGTCCTCGGTAAAGGCCGCCTGCTTCACTGCGTCGCTCATCTGCACGACGCTGGGCAGCAGCTTGTCCCGCGGGTTTTCCGCCAGGCGCTGGGCCGAACCGAACAGGTAGGCGCACAGCAGCAAGGCGAACGGCAGGATCACCAGCAGCAGGCGCGTTGGCCGGTCCGGGTGACGGTTGAGAAAACGCATCGCTTCGCTCCCCGGTCAAAGCTTGCCGTCGGCGGCCAGTTGCACGTACTCCGGGTCAAAGCGCAGCTTGAGGTTGGCCTGGTCGCCCACGGTCACGCCCTTGGCGAAGCTCATGCCGACGGCGTTGCTGTCCTGGGCAGCTGTGCCGAGCAGGCCGTGGTCGAAGGAGAACTTGGCGACTTTCTCCATGGTCTTGGGCAGCGCATTGCCGTTGACGAAGGCCAGGGTCGCCTGCGGGGTGGCGAACAGGTAAGTGGTCGACAGCTGCGACTTGTAGCCTTCAAGGTCAGTACCCGAAGCCTTGGCCATATGGGTCAGGGCAGCCTCTGTCGCTGGGGTTTGCCCAGTCATCAAGGCCATCACTTCATACCAGGCGCCAGTCAGGGCCTTGCCCAGGGCCGGGTTGTCGCGCAGGGTCTGGGTGTTCACCACCATCAGGTCGAGGATCTCGCCGGGGATGTCGCTGGAGTCGAACACCTGGGTCACGTCCGGGCGGGTATTGATTTGCTCGAGCATCGGGTTCCAGGTGGTCACCGCCTGCACCTGGGGGGTGTCGAAGGCGGCGGCGATGTCGGCGTCGGAGGTGTTGACCACCTTCAGGTCGCGCTCCTTCAGGCCAACGCTGTCCAGTGCGCGGGCCAGCAGGTAGTGGGAGACGGACAGCTCCACCAGGTTGACGTCCATGCCCTTGAGGTCGTCGAGTTTCTTGCCGCTGCCCTTGAGCACCACGCCGTCGTTACCGTTGGAGAAGTCGCCGACGATCAGCGCCGTGCTGTCCACGCCACCGGCGGCGGGAATGGTCAGGGCGTCCATGTTGGTCATGGTGCAGCCGTCGAACTGGCCGGCAGTGTACTGGTTGATCGATTCGACGTAGTCGTTGATCTGGGTGACCTTGATGCGGATGCCGTACTTGTCGGCCCATTTGTCGACGATGCTTTGGGCGGCGGCATATTCCCAGGGCATCCAGCCGGCGTAGATGGTCCAGCACACGTTGAAGTCGGTCTTGGGGGCGGCCTTGGCGGCGAAGCTGGTCAGCAGGACGAGGCCTGTCAGGAAAGCGGTCAGCAGGGGCTTTCGCATGGGATGACTCCAGTTGGCGGTAGACGGGCGAAGGAGCAGCGCGACACCCATTGCGGTGGGTGGTCTGTCGTCTCCCGGGCTTTTATCCCGCCGTGTAACCTCAACTGGAGGTCGTTGGCTCTCGGTCCAGGCACCTGCCGAAGCAAGTCGGAACCCTAGCCAACCATTTGCAAGTTTTGGTGCAATAGCTCGCGCTACTCCCGCACGCCAAAGCCTATGCCAGAGGCATGCCAGAACTGTCTGCGCTGTGCTCGCGCCTGTGCCAGAAGGGTTTTGCACCCTCCCTCACCCTCGCCACGCACAAATACGCGACCTTGCATGTGCCGTATTGGGGCGTCGCGCACCGGTGCGGGGCATTCGTGTCGGGTATCAGGCCAGCCTCGCCTTGCGGTGCTGGCCGCGCAGCCACCAGCCCTGCAACACGGCACCCAGTACGAAGACCGCCAACCACCCCAGCAACGCGCCGCGCACCAGCGGCGATTCTGGGCCGGTCGCCAAGGGGTGGGCCGCCGGCAACCGGGTCAGGGTTTCGTTGATGCCCGGTACTAACAGCAGGAAGAAACTGAACGAGAAACCGAGTTGGGCCAAATAGGGCCTGGCACGGCCCAATAGGCGCAGTTGGGGGATCAGCAGCGCCCCGCCAATGGCCAGCAGCGTCAGGATGCCCAGCGCATGGCCGGCGTTGAAACCACCGGTGCTGGACAAACCGAACGCGGTCAGCACCGAGGCCAGCATGCCCGCCAGGTAGAGCTTGCCGCTAGGGCGCTTGGGCAGGACTTGGTGATGCCGCGCAAGGCTGTAGAGCCCAAGGGCGAAAGTGGCGAGGCTGATCAGCGTATGCACTGCGCCTAGGGAGGAAATGGGATGAGGCATGAGGAGGAGCTCCTGGATAAGTTTTTGCTATCTACTAGTAGGTAGGTTTTCATTTCAAAAAAAGGGGACGCTTTGCGGCCCCGGTTACGGCATCGATCAGTCTTCGGTATCGGGTGGCTGCCCAGAGAAGTGCCGGGTCACCCACGCCTGGCACACCGCCCACAACTGCGGCGCGCCGCGTTCGATCACCGGCCCGTAACGCTCGATCACCTGTTGCTGGGAAACATCGTTCTGCACCCAGGTACCGCCCTCGGTGAACACGTTCACCAACAGCGGCTGAAACCGGTCCAGGGCCTTGGCGAACTGCGCATCGGCCGTTTGCGCCTGTTCGAACTCACGCCACAGCGCCAGGAAGGCATCTCCTTGCTGGGCTGGCAACAGCCCGAACAAGCGCTGCGCAGCCTGGTCTTCCAGCTGTGCCTGCACCTCGCTGGAGGTGCCTCCATGGATCGGCAGGTCGCCCACGTCCACCTCGACGATGTCGTGCAACAGCAGCATCTGCATCACTCGCGCGGTATCCACCGGCCCGCTGGCGTACTCGGCCAGTACCTGGGCGTACATCGCCAGGTGCCAGGAGTGCTCGGCGGAGTTCTCCCGGCGGCTGCGGTCGAGCAGCGGCGACTGGCGCACCACGCTTTTCAGCCGGTCGATTTCGCGCAAAAAGCGCAACTGCTGCTGCAAGCGCTTCATGGGCGCACGGCCAGTCGGTCCAGCAAAGGCTGGGTAATGCTGCCAAATACCTGAGGGTCCCCGTAGGCCCGGGCGGACAGCATCGCCCCATGCACGGTGGCCATGAACTGTTCGGCCTCGGCCCTCGCCTCGCCTGCCAGGCGAAGGCTGCCCTGCTGGGCGCCGCGTTCGAACACCGAGGTGAGCCAGGCGGACAGCGTGCGAAAATGCGCGCGCACCTCCAGCACCACTTCCTGGGGCAGTGACGGGATCTGCGTGGCGAGCAAGGCGCATACGCAATAGCTCTTGGTTACATCGCCAACGCAGCCCAGCCAGTAACCGATATAGGCCTGCAAGCGGTCGCCCGGCTCGGGAAAATGCTGCTCCAGCGCGCCAATGGCAGCCTCGGTTTCCTCACGGTAGAGCCTGACCAGGGTCTGCACCAGGTCCACCTTGGTGGGAAAGTGATGGTGAATGCTCGCCTTGCGCACGCCCACGTATTCGGCGATGTCCGCATAGCTGAACGCACTGTACCCACCGGCAATGATCAGCGTGCGGGCATACTGGAGAATTTCGAAGTAGGTGTTGGAATGATTGGCCATGGGGCGAAAACCTACCTTCTAGTAGGGCGATAGTCAACCGCCGCGTACCCAGCCCTTCGTCCCCATCGCCGATAAGCAGTAGACTAAGCGCCCCCAGCGCGCGCTCCAGGATGCCCGACGCCCGATGAACACCCTCGACAACTACAAGGCGATCGCCGACGCCCTCGCCACCCTGCTGTTTCCCCACGTGGAGGTGATCATCCACGAGCTGAGCAGCCAGACGGTGGTGCACATCGCCAACAACTTCTCCAAGCGCAAGCTGGGCGACGACTCGGCGCTCGACGACCTGCCCCAGGATATCGCCAGCCTGTCCAACCTAGGCCCCTACGAGAAACTCAACTGGAACGGGCAAAAGCTGCGCTCGATCTCCAGCGTGCTGCGCAATGCCCGGGGCGAGGCCGAGTTCATGATGTGCGTGAACATGAACTTCTCGGTGCTGGAGCAGGCCCGCGATGCCCTGGACGCCTTGTTCCAGGTGAGCCGCCTGATGCCCCAGCCCGATGCCCTGTTCAAGGACGACTGGCAGGAGCGCATCAACACGTTCCTGCACAGCTGGCTGGGTGAGCGTCAGCTGTCGCTCAGCACCCTGAACATCAAGCACAAGCGTGAACTGGTCGAAGCGCTCTACGCCGAGGGTGCGTTCGAAGGACGCAGCGGCGCGGACTACGTGGCCAACGTGCTGAACATGGGCCGGGCGACGGTATACAAGTACCTCAAGGCCCTGCGCACGGAGGCCTGAACCCCTGGCGATGGCAGCGGGCCAGCCATTGAATATAGGGTTCACTCGGCGTACAAGAACACCCTGCCCTCCCCACCCCGCAAGGAGCACTGGATGTTGGAGCTGTACACCGATCGGCTGTACCTGCGCACCCTGGTCGAAAGCGACTGGCCACTGTTCCTCAGGCTGCACCGCGAGCCGGAAACCCTGCGCTATACCTTCGATGAGCTGCCAGAACATGAAGTGCGACGCGGCTTCGAACATCGGCTGCCGGCCTGGACGCCCGCCTCGGAACACTGGCTGTGCCTGGTCGTGGTCGATCAGGCCAGCGGCCAAGACCTCGGGGTCAGCGGTTTTCGTATCCTGCACCCTGGTCACGCCGAAGTGGGCTGCCTGCTGCTTCCGGCGTTTCATGGCAAAGGCT
Organism: Pseudomonas sp. NPDC089554; assembly: GCF_050280645.1. Taxonomy (NCBI): domain Bacteria; kingdom Pseudomonadati; phylum Pseudomonadota; class Gammaproteobacteria; order Pseudomonadales; family Pseudomonadaceae; genus Pseudomonas; species Pseudomonas sp. NPDC089554. Next base: position 36,914 of record NZ_JBNNVR010000024.1, on the reverse strand, counting down.
TCGGTACCGAGTCGCGCCGCGCCATCATCGACTACGCCACCGCCATTGGCCTCACCTCCCTCGAGTCAACGGTCACCGATGGCAACATCGCCTCGTGCCGAGTGCTGGAAAAGTGCGGTTTCACCTTTGAGCGCCGCGTGCCGCAGGCTTACCAGTTGCGTGGCATCTGGTACGACGACCTGGTCTACGGCCTCAGGCTGACGCCATGACCCCGGCCAGCGGCACCTGGCCTTCACTGCTCGCCCTGCCCCACGCCGCCCGCTGGCTGCTGCTGGGCATGGGCCTGACGCGCCTCGCCGCGTTCATGATCTGGCCGTTCATTGCCGTCACCATGAACCAACGCTTCGGCACGCCGATCACCGACATCGGTGCACAGCTGGCGCTGAGTGCAGTACTGGCCATCGCCCTGGCGCCTGTGAGTGGCTGGCTGGGCGACCGTTTCAATGCACGCAACCTGATGCTGCTGGGCTGCGCACTGTGCGCCGCCTGCTACACACTGATGGGGCTTTTGCCGGGGCAATCGAGCTATTTCCTGGCGATCATCGGCCTGGCCGTGGCGCAAAGCATTCTCGAGCCGCTGCTGCGGGTGCTGCTTAGCGACCTGGCGGTGGACGATGCCCAGCGCACCTTCCTGTTCCATATCCGCTACTACGTGGTCAATTGCGCCGCTGCCCTCGGCCCGATGATCGGCCTGGGGCTGGTCGAGGGCCAAGGTGATGCGGCGTTCGCCGTGGCGGTGGGCGCCTATGCGGTGCTCACCCTGACCCTGCTCAAGGCTTGGCGCGCCCGCTTGCGCCAGTGCCCGCGAACCAATGTTGCGTCGTTGCCCATGGCCCAAGTGCTGCGGGCCGTACTCGGTAACCGTCTGTTCCTGGTCATTTTGCTGGCCAACTTCTTCCTGGTGCTGGTGTACGCCCAGCTCGACGAGCCGCTGACGTTCTACCTGCTGCAATTGCAATTGCCGGAAATCAAGCAGGTGATCGCCTCGATCAGCTTCACCAATGCCTGCGTGGTGGTCGGTGTGCACCTGTTCCTGATGCGCTGGCTGATCGCCCTGGCCGAGCGCCGTGCCTACCTGCTGGCACTGGGCTGCCTGATGGTCGCTCACGCGCTGATCGCCCTCAATGTCGGCGCCTGGTGGGGCGGCTGGTTGATCGCCGTGGTGTTCGCCACCTTGGCCGAAATCATCGTCATGCCGTTGTTCGCCACCTTGATCGACCGCCTTGCCCCCGCTGGCATGCGCGGCAGCTTCATTGGCCTTTCCATGCTCGCAGGCCTGGGGGCGGCACTGGCGCCCTGGCTGGGGGCGCTGGTCATCAGCCATTACGGCGGCGCAACGCTGTTCACCGCACTGGCCTTTGCCTGCCTGCCCATCGGCTTGCTCGGCTACCACGCGTTGCGTGCCGGCCACGCATCAACCTTGCCTGCGCATCCACAGTCTCTGGAGCCCACCCGATGAGCCCGTATCAATGCCTGCCAACGCACGCCTTCTGGCGTACGGCAGTGGCCGAGCGGAGCAGCGAAACGCTCGATGGCCTGTGGGCCCCGGCGTTCGAGATCGACCGCAAGGATGCCATCGTCACCGCCGGCTCCTGCTTCGCCCAGCACATTGGCCGGGCCCTGGTGGCGCGGGGCATGAACTGGCTCGATGCCGAGCCGGCCCCTGCCGAGCTGAACGACGAGGCGCGTAAAGCCGGTCAATATGGCGTGTTCTCGTTTCGCACCGGCAACCTCTATACCCCGGCAATGCTGTTGCAGTGGCTGCAATGGGCGTTGGGCCAATGCTCGCAGTCGCGTGAAACCTGGCAGCACGATGGGCGTTTCTTCGACCCGTTCCGTCCCGCCGTCGACACCAGAGGGTTTGCCAGCGAACAGGCGCTGTTCGCTTCGCGCGAGCAAACCCTGGCGGCCATTCGCCTGGCAGTGCGCCGCGCCAAGGTGTTGGTTTTCACCCTGGGCCTGACCGAGGCGTGGCAGCACCGCGAAACCGGTGTGTTCTACCCGGTATGCCCAGGCACCGTGCGCGGCGAGTTCGACCCGAACCTGCATGCTTTTCGCAACCTCGGCTTCAACGACACCTGCCAGGCCATGACTGCCGCCATCAACTTGATGCGCACGCTCAACCCCGGCCTGCGCGTGCTGCTCACCGTCTCGCCGGTGCCCTTGACCGCCACCGCCACTGGCGAACACGTGCTCAGCGCCACTACCTATTCCAAGTCGGTGCTGCGCGCGGTCGCAGGGCAGCTGTGCCAAGACCTGCCGGAAGTGGACTACTTCCCCTCCTACGAGATCATCACCGCACCCACCTTCGCAGGCGCCTTCTACCAGCCTAACCAGCGTGAAATCACACCCGAGGGCGTGGCCTTCGTGATGCGCCATTTCTTCGCCGGGCTCGACGGCCAGACCGCAGCGCCCTTAGCCAACAGCACACCTTCCCTGGCCACCGAGGACCTTGTGTGTGAAGACGCCAAGCTCGACTACTACGCCTAGCTTCCTGCTGCTGGGGGACTCTCACGTCGGTGTGCTTGGCAAGGCCGCCCAGGCGCGGCAACTGCGCTTCGGTGGCGGGCCGCTGGGGGCCGGGCGCGATTTCGGCGTGGACTTCTTCGACCTGGCCAGCACTGACGTGACGTTCACAGCCCCCGAGTTGCAGCGCCTGTACCGCCAGGCCCTGGCCCAGCTCGATGCCCCCGACCTTGCGCGCATTCCCGGCCCGCTGGTCAGCAGCATCGGCCTGAGCGTTCATTACCTGGCCACCGCACAGAACTGGGTGTGCTACCAAGACCCTGATGGCACCTTCGACCCCGGCTTTCTCGATGGGCCACTGTTCGCTTCGATCATCGATACCCTGTCGCGCCCTGCGCTCGCCTTCTACAAACACGCGCTCGCCCTGGGCCTTAAGGTGTACGCCGTCCTGCCCCCGCAGCGAGTGCCGGCACTGTCCGATGCCCGGGTGTTCATGGCTGCCCAGGCGCTGCTGGTCGCGCGCCTTCAAGGCCTGGGTGTGCGGCTGCTCGATGTGCGCGATGCGGCCAACGATGAGCAAGGCCTGCAACGCCCCGAATATTGCGAGATCGACGACCCGCTGCACGGCAACCTGGCGTTCGGCGAACTGCTGCTCGAACGCCTGTTACGTCAGCTGGCCTAGGCCATGGGCCGGGTGCCGAGAATGGTCACCCGCTCGCCATAGCGCGAATGCGGGAAGTAGTCCCACACCGCATGGTGCTGGGTACAGCGGTTATCCCAGAACACCAGGGTGTTGGGCGCCCAACGCACCCGGCAGCTAAGCACCGGCTCACGCGCCACCAGGTCGAACAGCAGGTTCAGCAGCGCCTGGCTCTCGCCTGCCGACAGCTGCACGATATGCGAGGTGAAGCCGGAATTGACGAACAGCGTGGGCCGGCCGGTTTCCGGGTGGCGCACCACCACCGGGTGTTCGCTCTTGGGCAGGCCGGGCGGCGGGGTGTAGCCCTTCCAGGGAATTTCGCCGTCGTGGATGGCGGTCAAGCTGCCGAGGAACGCCTGCATCGCCGGTGAAAGCATGTCCAGCGCCAGGTGCATGTTGGCGAACAAGGTGTCGCCCCCGCAGCCGATCGCCGGGGTTTCCTTCACGTACAGCATCGAGCCCAGGGACGGCGCAAGGTCGGCAGTGCCGTCGGTGTGCCAGGTTTCCCCGGCAACGAAGCGCGACTGGGCGTTGGCGCGGATCACCACCAGTTCGGGGTCGTCGCCGTCGATGTCCTCCAGCGCCAGTGCACGCAACTCGCCGAACATCCGGCCGAAAGCCTTGTGCTGCTCGACGCTCAGGTGCTGGTCGCGGAACACCAATACGTGGTTCTCCAGAAACGCCCGCCGGATTTCCGTAAGTTGCTGCGTTTGCAAGGGCCGCGACAGATCTACCCCGCTGATTTCTGCACCGATCACCGGGGTCAGCCGGTCGACCGTGATGCTGTGGTACGGCGCACGCTGTGGGCCAGCGATGCGTTCGATGGCCTTCAGTGCCAGTTGGTCCATGGTTCCCTACCTTTATTGTCGTGCCAGGGCTTGATGCAAGCCTGCCAGCAGTTGTTCGTTGGGGCTCTTGCCTGCCAAGCGGTACACCCGAACCAACGGCCTGATGATGCTGGCGTAGGCCTGTTCGTCGGTATTGGCGTAGGCCCGCGCGGCGATCGTCGTGGCGCAAGCCGCATGGGCCGTGGCGAATGTCGTGGCGTTGGCTTCGCTGCTCAATTGCGCGTAGTGACGACCGAATGCCTCGGCATCGCCGAACTGTTCGGCGATCATCGCTAGGTTCGCCGGGGCCTGGCCGTAGCTCACGGCGCTGTCGTATGCCTGGGCATAGACCGCTTCGAAGGCATAGGCCTGGCGATAAGTGGCGAGCAGCACAGGTTGCAGCGCCATGCGCCATTCCCCGCTACGCCCGGCCAGGCCCAGGGCCGCACGCTGGTGCAGGCGCTGCAACGTGGCCGCGGCCTGCCCCTGCCTTGGCAGTGCTGCTGCCAATACCGGCAGCACCGTCTCGGCATGCCAGCGGTGCAGCAATCGCCAGCGTGCGCCGGGGTCGAGCCGCTGCAGAGCGTGCTCCAGCCGCGAACATGAAGCGCGGGCCTGTGTCTCGTGCAGCACCTGTAGCAACGGGGCCAGCCAAGGTGTTGGCGTTTCAACGGCCATCGCGGCCCTCCTCCTGACGTTGCAGGTCGGCATTGATCGCCTTGGCGATCTGTCGCGCCCATGGGCCGTTGACGATGCCGTAGTGGTCAGTGTCGAGCAGGGTCCAGCTGCTCAGCCGCGGCAGCAGCGATTGCCAAGCGTGGTACAGGTCCTGGGCTCGCCAGCCGTTGCCAATGCCGTAGGGGTTGGGCTCGGTGGCGAGGAACAAGCGCACCGACGTGTTCGGCAGCGGCTGCGGGCAATGTCCGAGCATGCTGTCCAGGTTGTTGCGACAGCAGGCCACCAGACGCTCCAGGTAGTCCGCGCCGTCCGCTTCACGCACCCCTGCGCCCAGTACTGCACCCAGGGCCGCGCTCCGACGCGACGCGAACTCGCGCTGGAATACCTGCTGGATCTTTCGTTCGTCTATCTGTGCCAACTGGGTGCCGGCATCCGGTGCGGGCGGGTCGATCAGATACAACGTCGGCTGCACCCTGCCTGTCTGCGTGGCCAAAGCGCACATTGCCTGGGCGACCCAGGCGCCGAACGACCAACCGGCCAGGCACCAACTCGCGCCTTCCGGCAGCTCGGCGTGAATCGCCTCCAGGTACAGGGCTGCCCGCGCTTGCAGGTCGATGTTGGTCAATGTCGGCTGACGCAGTACCGGGTCGGCGATCACCCGCACGCCCAGGCTTGGGTGCAAGGCGGTGGCCAACTCGCGGTAGGCCTGCACGTCGCCACCCACCGGGTGGATCAGGTACAGCCAGTGCTGGCCGTCACCTGCCTGCCAAGGGTCGATACGCACGGCTTCGCGCCAAGGGTCCGCGTCGTTATTTGCCTGGCTCGGTGTGCTCGACGCTGTCACCAGCGTCAATACATCGCCCAGGCTGACGTTGGGGCCGAACTGCGACAGTTGCACGGTCACGCCGGTGGCGCTGTGCAGCTCATCGATCAGGTCAAGCAAGGTCAGCGAGTCCGCGCCCAGGTCGTACAGCGAGGCATCGTCTTCAAGGGCGTCCAGCCCCAGCCATTGGCACAGGTTTTCACGCAGGCGACCAGGCAGGTCGTCGTCCGTGCTAAGTGCGGCCACTTCAGCCTGGGGCGCGTGGCGCGACGGGTAGAACTGCCGGGCGTGCTCGAGGCCCGTGGTGGACACCAGCAACTGCGGCAGTTGAGCGGCCAAGGCCCGGTCGAACACCTCGCAGCCCTCCAGCGCCGACAGCCCCACCGCCAGGTGGCGTTGGTGCGCGGCGTCGTTGCCGTTGGTCTGGGTGGCCATGCCGACCTCGCGCCAGATGTCCCAGTTGATGCCCAACCGCACACAGCCTTTATCGCCAGTGCCTCGGTAATGGCAGAAACCATCGAGCACGGCACTGGCAGCGGCGTAGTCCAAGTGCCCTGCGCCACCGAACAGCACCGACATGGACGAGCAATACAGCACCCAGCCCGGCGCCAGGCGTTCGATCAAGGCCTCGACGGCGAGCATGCCGCGCGTCTTGGCGGCCATGGCGGCGGCCATCTGCCCGGCATCGCGCTGGCGGATCAGGCTGCCAGCCCCGACGCCTGCGGCATGGATCACCCCGTCGAAGCGGCCATAACGCGCAGCCAGGCCTTCGAGCACCTGCGGCCAGCGCGCCAGGTCGGCGATATCGGCCTGTAGCACTTCGACGCGCTCGTGATCCACCGCCAGCCCTTCTGGCCAGCGCCCCGAACGCGACACCAGCACCACGCGCCGACCCGGCGCGCGCAGCAAGTGCTGGCACAGGGTGCGGCCAATACCTCCGCTACCGCCAAGAATCAGGAAACTGCCCTCGTCCGGCAGACAGGGTGCGGGCTTGGCGGGCAGCGGGCTGGGCACCAGCCGTGGCTGCCAGAGGTAACCGTCGCGCAGCGCCAGGCGCCGGGGCAACGCCTGTGGCTCGGCCAGCAGGCTGGCGACCGCGCTAGCCTGCTCGGCCAACGTGGGGCTGTCGCAATCCAGCAAGTGGCAACGTACGGGGTACTCCTGCGGCACCACTTCGGTTGCCCCGACCAACGCCGCCAGCTCAGGGCGCGTTACCTCGCCCTGCACCGGGCACGCCTGCCACGACAGCAGCCAAAGGCGTAGCGTCGCGCCACGCGTTGCCTGGCCCCAGGCCTGCAACAGCGCGCTGGAAGTATCCAGGCAGGCCCACTGGGCGCGGGCCAGGCTCTGCTCATCGACTGCGCCCTGCACCGACAGCGGCAAGGCGTGCAGCCAGTCCAGTTCACCTGGTCCCTCCAAGGTGTCCAACAACTGCGCCAAGGCCTGCGCATTCAGTGGGTCGAGCTCGAGACGGTCCGGCGCGAGTTCACGAAAGCCGTTGCCCGCTCGTACATGCACTACCCGCTGGTGACTGCGCCCGAGGGTGTCGAGCAGCGCCTTGTCAGCGGCTTCGACGCCACATATCACCAGGGTTTGCCGACGCCCGGTCGTATTGGCGAGGGCAAGACGCCGCACACGCTGCCACTGCCGCTGGTGGAACCACTGCTCCAACGGCCGACGATCAGGCTGCACCTCGGGCGTGGAGCGGCTCTGGAAGCGATAGTCCTGCAGGTCGAACGACGACGCGGGCAGTTGCCAGGGCGGCGGTGCCGAGCGCCCCGGCCACTCGATGTGCGCCCCCTCGTACCACGCGTCCAGCAGTGCCTGCGGGGAATGCGCCGCAGCCTCCAGGTGCTCCTGCGAAGGTGGCACTTCGCGAATCGCCGACAACGTCAGTGCCGCACCGGCCTGGTAGAGCACGGCGAAACGCCAGCGCGCCTGCTTGCGTCCGGCCTGCAAGTGGCGCAGCAGCGCGTCGGTCTGTTCGGGGAACGCCTGCAACCAGGCGCCGACTGCCTCCACGTCACGCTCCAACGCTGCACGGCTGTGGGCCGAGAGCATCAGCAGCGGCAATACATCGTTGTGCTCTACAGGCTCGGCCTGCGCGGCCCCGACGATCACATGGGCGTTGGTGCCACCGATGCCGAAACTGCTGATCCCCGCCAAACGCCGGCGACCCTCGGGCCACGGCTGGGCCTGGGTGGGGATGTAGAACGGCGAGCGGGCCAGGTCGATCTGCGGGTTGGCCTTGGAGAACCCCAGGTTCGGCGGGATCACCCCATGGAACACCGCCAGGGTCGCGCGGATCAGCCCGACCACCCCCGCCGCTGCGCCCAAGTGGCCAATCTGGCTTTTCACCGAGGCCAGCGCACAACCTTGCGCCGGAGTATCGCCGAACGCCTGGGTCAGTGCCGCCACTTCAATCGGATCGCCCAACAGGGTGCCCGTGCCGTGGGCCTCGACGTAGCCGATATCGGCCCCGCTTACCCGCGCTTTACGCAGAGCCTGGCCAATCACTGCGCCCTGCCCGGCCACCGACGGCGCGGTGTAGCTCATTTTCGCGTGGCCATCGTTGTTCAGCGCCGAGCCCTCGATCAGGCCATAGATGCGGTCGCCATCGGCCCGGGCGCGGGCCAGGGGCTTGAGCACCACCACCCCGTAGCCGCTGGCACCGAGGGTGCCGCTGGCGTCCTCGCTGAACGGCCGACACAACCCATCGCGGGAGAAGATGTGCTGCGAACGGTGGCGGTAGCCGTCGGTCAGGGTCGGGTCGACCAGCACCCCGGCGGCCAGCATCACATCGCTGTCGCCTTGGCGCAGCAGGTTGCAGGCCAGGTGTACGCCAATCAGCGAGCTGCCGCAGGCGGCCTGCACGCTCAGGGCGGGGCCGGTAAGGTCGAGGTGGTAGGCGGCCTTGGTGGCGAGGAAGTCCTTGTCGTGGTGCAGTGCCAGCTGGAAGCCATCCGGCAGGTCGCCTTCGGCGCTCTCGCGCAGCAACTGCTGGAAGTAGGTGGTTTCGCCGCAGCTGGCCACCAGGCCGATACGCGGGCCGTCCGCCGAAGGGACGATGCCCGCGTGTTGCAGGGCCTGCACGCAGGCCATCAGCAGGTGGCGCTGTTGTGGGTCCATCAGGCGCGCTTCCTGGCGGCTGATGCCGAAGTACTCGGGGTCGAAGTCGTACAGCCCTTGCAGCTGGCTGCGCGCACCTACCAGGCCGGCCTCGGCCTCGAAATGCTCGATACCCAGGGCGTTGCCCTGCACCATCGCCCAGAACTCACCCAGGTTGCGCGCCCCGGCCACGTTCACCGCCATACCGATGATCGCCAGCGGTTGCTCGCCGCCCGCAGCCGGGCGCTCGCGGCTGGCCGGCAGCGGCTGGGCGCGCTCCAGGTGCGCGGCCAGGCGTTGCACCGTCACATGCTCGAACAGCTCGGCCATGCCCAGGCTGTAGGGCAAGGCCTGGGTGAAACGCGCATGCAGGCGCATCAGGCCCAGGCTGGTGGCGCCGGCTTCGAAGAAGGTCTGGCGCAAGCCGATGTCGTGGCCGATCACTTCGCGGAACAACGCGCACAGCTGCGCTTGCAGCGGGCTCAGGCGCTCGGGCGGCGCAGCCACGCGGCGACGCTCCAGCGCCTGGCCTTGGCCGTCCAGGGCCTTGCGGTCGATCTTGCCGCTGGGGGTGCGCGGCCAGGCGTCGATACGCCGGTACTGGTCGATGCGCACGTGCGCCGGCAACTGCCGGGCAACCTGCTGGTCGAGCATCTCGAGGGTGGGCGGCGTGGCGCTCAGTTGCAGGTAGGCGGTTAGCCGTGGCGGGTCGGTCTGCACTGTCACCACCGCACTCGCGACCTCGTCCAGGGCCATCAGCGCGGCCTCGATCTGGCCTAGTTCCAGCCGCTGGCCGCTGAGTTTGACCTGCTGGTCGTCGCGCCCCACATAGTGCAGGCAGCCCTGGACATCGGCCCAGGCCAGGTCGCCCGTGCGGTAATACAGGCAGCGGCTGCCATCGGCCTGGGGCAATTCGACGAAGCGCTCGGCGTTGAGCCGGGTGTCGCCCAGGTAGCAGCGGGCGACCATGGTCCCTGCCACCAGCAAATACCCCTGGGTGCCACTGGGCACCGGGCGGTCCTGGGCATCCACCAGGCGCAGCCGGGCGTTGTCCACCGCCTGGCCGATCGGCGCGCGCAACGGCCAGTCGCGCACCTTCGCCGGCAAGGGGTAGGCGCTGACCACATGGGTTTCGGTGGGGCCATAGTGGTTGAACAGGCGCGCCTGGGGCAGCGCCTCGAACCAGCTGCGCAGCGCGTCGGTGCACAGCAGCTGCTCGCCCGCCGTGATCACTTCGCGCAAGCTTGCGGGGTAGATGCCCTGCGCTACGGCGACCTGCGCCAGGTGTTGCAGCGCCACGTATGGCAGGAACAACCGCTCGATGCGCGCGCGCACCAGGTAGCCCAGCAGCGCCGGGGCGTCCTGGCGCCAGCGAGGGTCGATCAGGTGGTAGCAACCGCCGCCGCACAAGGTGCCGAACAGCTCCTGGAACGACACATCGAACGACAGCATGGAGAACTGCAAGGTCACCGAACGGGCCGGCAGGCCGCCTGCGTTGCGCTGCCAGTGCAGCAGGTTGCACAGGGTGACGTCGGCCACTTGCACGCCTTTCGGGGTGCCGGTGGAGCCGGAGGTGAACAAGGTGTACAGCGGGCGTTCGCCGCGATGCCGGGGGCGCTGGAAAGGCAGCGGGAGCGCGTCCAGTGCCACACGGTGACGGGGGCAGTCGCTGTCCAGCGCGTCGAGGGCGGCCTCGGTGGCGCTGCTGTAGAGCACGCAACGCGGCTTGGCCTGGGCCAGCACCTGGCGTTGCACTGCCGGTGGGTAGTTCGGGTCCACCGGAACGGCCGTGACATTGAGCTTGGCCAGTGCCAGCAAGGCGACCACATGCTCGAGCGAGGCTTCGAGCAGCACCACCACGTGCAGTGGCAGGTCAGTTGGCGCCGTGAGTCCTTGTTGGCTGGACAAGGTCGCGGCCAGGGTGTCGGCCAGCGCATCCAGCTCGCCATAACTGACGCGCCGCTGCCCGGCCACCAGCGCGATCGCCTCGGGCGTGGCGTGGGTTTGATGCTCGAACCAGTCGGCCACCGTGACGAATGGCACCGCGCGGGCGGCGCCTTCGCTGGTGGCAGGCAGGCGCTGCCGGTAGGGGCTGACGAAGGCGTCCAGGGTCGTATCGGGGTTCGCCAGCAACAGGTCCAGGCCCAGTCGCATCAGGTTGTCCAGCGCCGCCACCTGCTGCTCGTCGAAATGGCTGCACTGGTATTCCCACCAGCAGTGCAACGGCCCGTCACCGCCGACCACCAGTAGCGTCAGCGGGCACTTGGCCTGGGGCGTTTCGTGCACCTCCAGGGTCGCACGCAGTGGCGACTCGGCGAGTGCGGCGTAGTCGGTGTTCTCCAGCACGAACAGGTAGTCGAACAGCTGCCGGGAGGACGACAGGCGCAAGTCTTCGACCACATCGGCCAGGGCCACGTCTTGCAGGGCCAGCACCTGGCGTACCCGGGCGGTCTGTTGCTGCAATTGCTCGCGCAAGCTCAACGAGCCCTGCACCTGGGTGGGAATCAGCACGGTATTGGCGAACATCCCCAGGCTGCCCTCGAACTCGGCCAGGGGGCGGTTGGCCACCGGGCTGGCGATACGCGGGCGCTCGCAACCGACCAGGGCATGCAGGCTCCAGGTGAACACGCTGAGCAGGACATCGAAGCGGGTCAGGCGCTGCTCACTGCAAAACCGCTCCAGTGCTGCGCTGCGTGTAGCACCCAGGGGCTGACGATACAGACGTGCCTGGGCACTGGCCGGGCGCACCGCCATCAACGCGGGCGAGGCCTCGCCATGCTCTGCATGCAAGGCGGCCAGGGCGCGGCGTTGCTCGCGGTAGTGCGGGGTGACGCTCCATTGGCGCTGCCACTGGGCGAACGCCAGGGTGTCGAGCGTCGCGGCCAGTGCGGGGGTATCGCGCCCTTGCAAGGCATCCTGATACAGACGGCCCAAGTCCTCGAACAGCAGGTTCAGCGACCAGCCATCAGTGACGATATGGTGCAGGTTCAGCAGCAAGCGGCAGCTGCCATCGGCGAACGGCACCACCCAGGCCCTCAGCAATGAAGGGCTGGCCAGGTCGAACGGGGTGTCGAACACCAGCGTGGCGAAGGCGCGCCAAGTGTCTTCGCTCAGGCTGCCAGGGGGCAGGATGCGGCACTGGGCCGCCTGCTGGCTGACGAACTGCTCCGGCCCATCGGCATCGGGCACGAAAGCAGTACGCAGCGCCACATGGCGCTCGACCAGGCGTGTCACCGCGTCGGCCAGGGCCTCAGGGTTGGCACCCGGTTGCAGGTGCAGCACCAGGGGCACGTTGTAGGCCGTGGAGGTCGGCGCGCGCAGTTGTTCGAGCCACAGGCGCCGCTGCTCGCTGCTGGCCGGTACGCGGCGGGCGTTGACCTGCGCGGGCGCTGGCGGGTAGCCCAGCGCCCCGCCCTGCCCGCTTTGCAGGCGCAGGGCCAAGGCGGCGAACGACTCGCCGAGCAGCGCGGAGATGGGCATTTCCTGTTGCCAGTGGCTGCGAATAGCCGAGCGCAGACGCAACGCCTTGAGCGAGTCGCCGCCGCTGCCGAGCCAGTCATCCTGGGCATCGAGCGCCGGTTGCGAAAGCAGCGCGCAGGCTTGCTCCAGCAGCCAGGCCAGGGCGGCAGACTGCGTACCCTCCTCGGCTTGTGCCGCTGCCCGCCAAGGCGTGTTGGCCTGGGCCAACAGTTGCTGCTGGTCGACCTTGCCATTGGCGGTCAGGGGCAGGCGCGGTAGCAGGAACAACGCGTGGGGGCGCATCCAGGGGGCCAGGTTGGCGCGCAGGAACGCATCGAACGCGCGGTACTCGATGGTTTCGCGCAGCACCAGAAACGCCAGCAGTTGATGGTCCTCGGCGGCTTGCCGGCGGCTGCAGACATAGGCTTGGGCAACCTGGGGATGCGCCAGTAGGCGCTGCTCGATCTCGCCTGGCTCGATCCGAAAGCCACGCACCTTCACCTGCCGGTCCACCCGCCCCAAGCACTCGACCAGACCCTGCTCGTTTACCCGCACCAGGTCGCCGGTGCGGTAGTGCAATCGATCCTCCAGGCGCACGAAGCTCCGTGCGGTTTCCTCGGGTCGGTTGCGGTAGCCACGGGCCACGCCGCTGCCGCTGAGGTAAAGCTCACCGACTTGCCCCGCCGCCACCGGCCGTTGCTGGGCATCGAGCACTTGCACGCCGGTGTCCGGCAGTGGCAGGCCGATCGGCACGTTGTCGCCGGCAAAGTCCCGGGCGATGGGATGGCTCAGGGCGAAGGTGGTGCATTCGGTGGGGCCGTAGGCGTTGTACAGCTGGCAGCGGCTGTGCGGGTTGGCCTGGTACCAGGCGCGTATCGCCTGGGCGCTGAGTTGCTCGCCGCCGATCAGCACCTGGCGCAGGCTGGCGAAACAGGCTGGGTGCTCGGCGCTCAGGGTGTTGAACAGCGACACCGTGATGAACAGGCTGTCGACCTGCTGCGTCTCCAGCACGTGGGCCAGGCGCCGGGCCTCGAACAGGTCGTGGTCGGCGACGATCACGCAGCAACCGCCGTTGAGCAAGGGCGCCCACAGCTCGAAGCTGCACGCATCGAAGGCGGTGTTGGAGATACAGGCGAAGCGCTGCCCCGGCTGGATGTCGATGTAGCCACCCGGTTGGGCCAGGCGCAGCAAACCACGCTCACCGACCTCCACGCCCTTGGGTACGCCGGTGGTGCCGGAGGTGTAGAACAGGAACATCACCTCGGCGAAGGTTTCGGGCAACGCCTGCGTGGGGCTATCGGGGTTGTCCAGCAAGGCCTCGACCTGCGCCTGCCACGGCCCCGCCAAACCCAGGGGCGTATCGTCCAGGGTCAGGATGCCCACGCACCCGGCGTCGGCCAGCATGGCGGCGCGGCGCTCGGCGGGGCTGCTGCTGTCCAGTGGCACCACCAGAGCGCCGGCCTTCAGGGCACCCAACAGGCCCGCCAGCCATTGCCAACTGCGCGGCAGGCACAGCGCCAGGGCCTGGCCCGGCTGTACGCCACGGGCTTGCAGGCCATGGGCGATACGTTCACTGGCGCTGGCCAGTTGCGCGTAGCTCAAGCGCACCTGCTGGTCGATCACCGCCAGGGCATCGGGGTTGTGCTGCACCTGGGTGGCGAACCTGGCGAGCACGGTGTTCGGTTCGGTGTGCATGCTCATCATTTGCCCTCCTGGCGGTCGAAGCGTTGCAGCTCACGCATGAGGGTGCGGGAAACCCGGTGTACCTCGGCGCTTTCGAGCATGTCCCAGTGCCCACCGTGTACCAGCGTGGCCTGGTAACTTGCAGCACGACGCCGCCAGAAGGCGCGCAGCCCTCGTAACGCCGGGCGCGCGAAACCTTCCTTGGCCTGCACCAGCACCACTCGCGCGGCCTGTGGCGGGCATGGGTAGGCGGCCATGGCCAGTCGGTTGTGGTTGTACAGCTGGAAGTAGCGTTCGACCTGTGCATCCTCGATGCCGGGGTACATGCCATTGAAGCGCACCAGCTTGTCGCGGAACTCGGCCATCTCGACGGTGCCGATCTGCTCGCGGAAGGCCGGGTCGTCCGAGCCCTGGGTGTCGAGCAGCACCACGCTGACCTGGCGGTTGCCCAGGCGTCTGGCCATTTCATAGGCCACCAGGCCGCCGAACGACAGCCCGGTCAGCACCAGGGGCTTGTCCAACAGCGGCGCGATCTGGCGCAGGTAGGCTTCGGCCATGGCCTCGACCGTAGGCTCGGTCGCCTCCCCCGGGTTGAGCCCTGGCGACTGCAAGCCATGCACGCCCACCGCTTCGGGCAGCACCTTGGCCAGCGACAGGTAGCAGAACGCAGTACCCCCGGCCGGGTGGATGCACACCACGTTGCGCTGGCCGTCGCCAGCGCGAAACTCGATCAGGTTGCCATTGGCCGCCTGGGGGCTGGCCCCGGCGCGCAGCCAGCCACCCAAGGCCTCGATGGTCGGGTGGCCCAGCACCACCCGCGCAGGTACCTCGACGTCGAAGGCCTGGCTGATCTGGTAGGCCATCTTGATCGCCGCGATGGAGGTGCCGCCGACCGCGAAGAAGTTGTCGCGGATGCCGATCTGCGGGGTCAGCAGCAGGTTTTTCCAGATTTGGTAGAGGGTCAGTTCGATAGGGTCGCGCGGGCTGCTCAGGTTGACCTGGCGCTGGGCCAGGTCCTGGTCGGCGCGCTCCGCCAATGCTTCGCGGTCGACCTTGCCGTTGGCGGTCAGTGGCATCGCGTCCAGCCACAAATAGGCGTTGGGCAGCACGGCGCTGGGCAGGGTCTGGGCCAGGTGCTCGCGAACGGCCTGTTCGTCCAGCGCTTGGGCCACCGTGCAGCAGGCCACCAGGCGTTGGTGCTGGGCATCGTCGCCAAGCATCAGCACCACACTGGCACGAATGCCGGGGAAGGCTTGCAGGCGGGCCTCGATCTCGCCCAGTTCCAGGCGAACACCGCGCAGCTTGACCTGGAAGTCGTTGCGCCCAAGGAACTCCAGCTGGCCGTCGGCGCGGTAGCGCGCCAGGTCGCCGCTGCGGTACAGGCGATCACCGGCCACGAACGGGCTGTCGATGAAGCGTTCGGCGCTCAGTTGGGGCAACCCCAGGTAGCCCCGCGCTACACCCACGCCACCGATATGCAAGTGGCCGGCGACACCCGCAGGCACCGGGGCATCCCAGTCGTCGAGCACGTGGAAACGGTTGTTGGCGATGGGGCGGCCGATCGGCAATTGCAGCGCGGGCACCTCATCGCCCGGTGCCAGGGTCCAGAGGCTGTTGATCACCGTGGTCTCGGTGGGGCCATAGACGTTGTGTAGCCTGGCGTGCGGCAGGCGTACCTGGAACAGCCGGGCCAACGCTGGAGGCAGCTCGCCGCCGCCGCAGAACACGTCGCTCAGGCTGTGGCACTGACCGATCTCTTCCACCTCCAGGAACAGTTGCAGCATGGCAGGCACGAAGACCATCGCCGTGACCTGCTGTTCGCGCACCACACGGGCCAGGTAACCCGGCTCGAAGTGCCCGCCGGGGCGGGCGATGACTAGCGTACCGCCGGTCGCCAGCGGCCAAAAGGTTTCCCAGGCCGAGGCATCGAAACCGAAGGGGATCTTGTGCAGCATCGCCCCCGCTTCGCCGCACACTTCCAGGCACCACAGCAGCAGGTTGACCAGGCCCCGGTGCGCGACCATCACGCCTTTGGGCAGCCCAGTGGTGCCGGAGGTATAGATGACATAGGCCAGGTGGTCGGGGGTGACGCCAACCTCATCGGCGGGCAGTTCGGCGGCGCTGAGCTCAGCCCAGCGCGACGCGTCGGCTTCCAGGTCGAGCACCGGGGCCTGCCAGCCACACGCTTGCATGGCCTGGCGCAAGCTCGCCTGGGCCTTGCCCAGGGTCAGCGCGACCACCGGGGCGCTGTCGCCGAGCATGTGGCCCAGGCGCCCGACCGGGTAGTCCGGGTCCAGCGGCACGTAGGCGCCGCCGGCCTTGAGCACGGCCAGCAGCGCCACCGGCAAGGCCAGCGAGCGTTCCACGCATACCGCCACCCGCACATCCGGGCCGACGCCCAGGCTGCGCAGGTAGCGGGCCAGGCGGTTGGCCTGGGCATCGAGTTCGGCATAGCTCAGCGCCTGGCCTTCGAACGCCACGGCGTGAGCCTGCGGGTTGCGCGCGGCCTGGGCCTGCACCAGGTGGTGCACGTAGCCCGCCGGGGTCGGCAATGGCGCAGTGTAGTTCCAGGTGTAGAGCACCTGTTCGCGTTCGCTGGCATCGAGCAGAGAAAGTGCGTGCAACGGCTGCTTGGCGTCGGCGGCCACCTGGGCCAGCAGATGGCGGTAGTGACGGCTCAGGCGCTCGACGGTGGAGCGGTCGAACAGGTCGGTGTTGTACTCGATCAGCAGGTGCAGCCCGCCATCGCGTTCTACCCATTCGAACGCCAGGTCGAACTTGGCGGTAGCGCTGCTGGTGCCATGGGGCGACAGCACCAGGTGCGGCATGCGCACCTCGGCCCCCGGGGTGTTCTGTAGCACCATCATCACCTGGAACAGCGGCGAGTGGCCGGTATCTCGTGGCGGGTTGACGGCCTCTACTACCCGGTCGAACGGCACATCGTGGTGGGCATGCACTTCCAGCATCCGGGCCCGGACCTCACGCAGCAGTTCAGCGAAGGTTCGGGCCGGGTCCAGTTGCTGGCGCACCACCAGGGTGTTGACGAAGTGGCCGATCAGCGGCTCGAGCTCTTCGCGGCCCCGGTTGGCGAACGGCGTGCCGACGCACAGGTCGCGCTGGCCGCTGTAGCGCCACAGCAAAACGTCGAGGGCGGCGAGCAGTACGTTGAACAGGGTGCCTTGGGTATCTCGTGCCAGGGCTTGTAGCGCGGCCAGGGTGTCGCCCTCGACCGTCGCGCTGTAGGTGGCACCGACGAAACGCTGCACCCGTGGGCGCGGCCGGTCGCTGGGCAGGCTGAGCAAGACGGGTGCGTCAGCCAAGCTGTGCCGCCAGTAGTCGAGCTGGCCCTGCAAGACCTCACCGCCCAGGCGCTGGCGTTGCCAGCAGGCGTAGTCGGCGTATTGCACCGGCAGCGGTGCCAGGCGCGAGGGTTGGCCGTACAGCAGGTCGCCATACAGGCTGGCCACCTCGTGCAGGATCACCCCCATCGACCAGCCATCGGCGACGATATGGTGCACGCTGTACAGCCACACATGCTCATCGGCCGCCAGGCGCACCAGTGAGGCCCGCAGCAAGGGGCCATGGGCCAGGTCGAAGGGCGCCCGGGCATCGGCGTGCAGGGCCTCGTCCAGGCGAATCTTGCGCTCAGCGTCGGGCAGCGTGCTCAGGTCCAACAGCGCCACGCGCAGCGGCATGGCCGGGTGCACGACCTGGCGCGGTTCGCCATCGTTGCTTTCGAAGGTGGTGCGCAGCATGGCGTGGCGCTGCACCAAGGCATTCAGCGCCTGCTCCAGCACCTCCACGTGCAGCTGCCCCTTGAGGTTCACCGCCGTGGGCACGTTATAGAACGGGTTGCCGGGTTCGAGCTGGTCGAGGAACCACAGTTGCTGCTGCGAGAACGACAGCGGGCAGCTTGCCTGCTCGCCCCCACGCACAGGGATGGGCGCGGTATCGTCGCGCTGGGCGAGCAAGGCGATCAGCGCCTGCTTGTGGGTTTTCAGCGCCTGCAGCTTGGCGTCGTCGAGCCAGCCCTTGGGCGCCTTGCAGCGCAGTTTGTCGCCATCCACTTCGAGCGCCACGCCATGGCGGTCGAACAACGCCAGCAGTTCAGGGGCGTTCATACTTCGATCTCCTCCATGTCATTGTCCATGCCGGTAAAGGCCTCTACCTGCGCGTTGCGCACCTCTCGGGCCGCACGCAGGCCACCGACCATCGAATACACCAGCTGGTGGCTGCTCCCCAGGGCGAACAGCCGTGCCAGCTGCCCCGCCTCCAACGAGCCGACGCCGCACACGCCCAGCTCCAGGTCGGCAGCGGCCATGGTCAGCAGTTGCGCCATGGCGCCGGCCTCGATCTGGCAGAAGCCCAGGCTGTGCTCGCCATATAGCGGGCGGATCGCCGCCAGGTCGGCGATGAAGAACAGCGCGAAGGCCGCCTGCTCGTACACCGGGCGATTGACGAAATAGTCGTAACTGTCCGGGTCGAGCGCTTCGCTACCTGTGGCCACCAGGCGGTGCTGCACCGGGTCGTGGTAGTAGGCCCCGCCTGGCACGCCCTGCACCCTGCCGGGCTTGATGTAGAGGTAGGTCTGCATCGGGTAGGCCCCACCTGCCGAGGGGAACAGGTACTTGCCCTGGCCATCGAGCTGGCCCTGGGCAAGCACCGCCAGCAGTTCGGCGAACGCCTGCGCCTCGACCGGCCGTTCGAGGTATTGGCGTACCGAGCGGTAGTCGCGGTAGCGCTTGGCGAAGGCTGGGGCGCTCGGCAGTGCCAGGGCCACCTGCGCGGCGTCGTCTGCGAAGGCTCGACGAGCACGTTGCTCGGCCTTGAAGCGCTCGCGTTGCGTGCTGTCTTCCAGTACCTCGTCAGTGACGGGGGTTGGGTCCGCGACCTGCGGGCGCTGGCGGTACATGTCCAGCAGGTTGAGCAAGGTCGGCTGGCCCAGCAGTTGCGCCACGTGGGGGCGGAAGCGCAGCTCGCTGGAGAGCGCGTTGCTGATGCGCACGATGTCGATGGACGTTGCGCCGAGGCTCAGCAGGTTGGCGTCGGCGGCAATGGACGGCTGGCCCAGTACCTGCTGGACGATGGCCACCAGGCGTTGCTCCTCGGGGCTTTCGAGCTCCAGCGCCGCCCCACTTGCCTGCGTCTGCTCGGGCTCGGGCAAGCGGCTCTTGTCGACCTTGCCATTGGCCGACAGCGGCCAGCTGTCGATGAAGGTGAACGACGACGGCACCATGTAGGCTGGCAGCTTGTCGGCCAGGTAGCGGGCCAGGTCCGCACCCTGCAGCTGTTCGTCGGCCTTGAGCACATAGGCCGCCAGGCGCTTGTGCTCCTGGGCCTGCCCAAGGATGCGGGCCACGGCGCTGTGCACGCCGGGGTGGCGGTTGAGCACCGCTTCGATCTCGCCCAACTCGATGCGGTAGCCCTGCACCTTGACCTGGCTGTCGTCGCGCCCCAGGAACTCGATATTGCCATCGGGCAGCAGGCGCCCCAGGTCGCCGGTGCGGTACAGGCGCTCGCCGGTCAGCGGGTGGTCGAAGAAGCTGCGCGCGCTCAATGCCTCGTCGCGCCAATACCCTTTGGCCAGGCCAATGCCGCCAATGTACAGCTGCCCGGTGACCCAGGTCGGGCGCACCTGCAAGGCCTCGTCGAGCACATGGAAACGCTGGTGGTCCAGGGCCTTGCCGTAGGGAATGCTGCGCCAGGCCGGGTCGAGCCGGGTGATCGGGTAGCCGATCGACCAGATCGAGGCCTCGGTGGCGCCGCCCAGGCTCATCAGTTGCAACGCCGGGTTCAACGCCCAGGCGCGGGTTGGCAGGTTCAGGGGAATCCAGTCGCCGGACAGCATCGCCAGGCGCAGGCTGGCGGGCAGCGGCCTGCCCTCGCCCTCCAGGTATTCCACGAACATGCCCAGCAGCGCGGGCACCGAGTTCCACAGGCTGACGCCGTGGCGCTCGATGCGCTCGGCCCAGTGGGCCGGGTCCAGGCTCTGTTGTGGCTCGAGCATGACCACCGCCGCGCCCACCGCCAGGGTGCCGAAGAAGTCGTACACCGACAGGTCGAAGCTCAGCGAGGAAATCGCCAGCACCCGGTCGTCAGGGCCGACGGCGAAGCGCCGGTTGATATCGAGCAAGGTATTCACCGCGCCCTGGTGGTCGATCACCACGCCCTTGGGCGTGCCGGTGGAGCCGGAGGTGTAGATCACGTAGGCCAGGTCGCTGGGCGATAGCTGCACCTCGCGCAGCGGCTCGGGGCCAGGCTGGAGCTGTTCGCTGACGGGCAGCACCGCAACCTGCGCAGGCCACGCCAGGCGCTCCAGCAGGCAAGGCTGGGTCAGCGCCACGCTGGCCTCGGCCCGTTCGAGGATGTGCCGCAGGCGCGCGGCGGGCAGGCTCGGGTCGATCGGCAGGTAGGCGCCACCGGCGTAGAGAATGGCCAAGGTCGCCACCACCTGCTCCCAGCCGCGCTCCATCACCACCGCTACCAGGCGGTTGGGCTGCACGCCCTGGGCTTGCAGGTGCGTGGCCAGCTGGCGGGCCTCGTGGCGCAATTGGCCATAGCTCAGTTCGCGGGCGCCGAGCACCGCGCAGGCCTCGGGCGTGGCCAGGGCCTGGCGTTCGAACAACGCGTGCATCAGCGGCAGCTCGCGGGGCGCGGGCGGCGCCTGGGGCAAGCGTGCCAACGGCAGCAGTTGCGGGGTGCTGGCGGCCCAGGCATCGGCCGACATCAGGCGGTCGAGCACGCTGTTGTAGGCGGCGAACATGCGCTCGATCATGCCCTCGGGGAACAGCGCGTCGATGCTGTCCCAGTTGAACAGCAAGCGGCCTTCGAGCTCCAGCAAAGTGTGGTCCAGCCACACGTGCGGGGTCTGGGTGATGCTGTGCTCGATGGTCGCCCCCAGGGCATCGGCCAGATTGAACTCGGCAAGCTCTGGCGCGGCCTCGGACAGCGTGCTGTTGAACACGATCGGCATCGCGGTCTGTTGCACGCCACGGGCCTGGGACAGCTCCCGCAGCACACGCACGCCGCTGACCACCGAGTGGTCGATGTCCTGCCAGAGACGGGCCTGCACGGCGCGGGCCTTGTCGGCGAAGCTGGCGGTGCCATCGATGGCCACCTCCAGTAGCACCAAGGAAGTGAAGTCGCCGATGATGCCGTCGACCTGCGGGTGCAGCGGCATGCGGTTGAACAGCGGCAGGCTCAGGGTGAAACGTGGCTGGCGGCTCCACAAGGCCAGCACTTCGCTGAACGCGGTCAGCAGCATGACCGAGGGCGTCACGCCGAACTGTCGGGCCATGGCCTTGAGCTGGCTCCACTGCGAAGCCGGCAGGTCGCGGTCACGCCGGGTGAAGTGCGGGTTGGCGATGCTTTCCGGCTGGCACACCCTGGGCAGGTCTGGTGCCGGCGCCAGGGTTTCCACGCGCTCGCGCCAGTAATCCAGGGCGCGCGCGTAGCGTGCACCGTCACGCAGGCGGCGCTCGGCGAGCACGTAGTCGCGGAAGGTCACGCCGGGGTCGGGCAGTTGCAACGCGGGGTCTTGGTAGAAGGCCATCAGCTCACGGGCGAGGATCTGCGTGCTGGCGGCATCCACCACCAAGGCATCGAGGCTGATGTGCAGGTGGCTGATGCCGTCATCGAGCAACGATACCTGGAAGTCGAACAACGGCCACTGGCTGGCATCCAGCACCTGGTGCGACTGGCGTTCGCGAGTGGCGGCCAGGGTGCGCTGGGCGTCCTCGGCGGCCAGGCCGCGCAGGTCGCTGCAAGCGACCGTGTAGTTGGGCACCTGGGCCAGCACCTGTTGGGTGCCGTCATCGAGGAACACCACGCGCAGCATGTCGTGGCGCTGGATCATGCGGTTCAACGCGGTTTCCAGGCGCGCCACGTCCAGGCCAGGCACGCGCAGTTCCTCATAGCCATGGGCGCTGACCCCACCCAGGCTGACGCTGGCTTCGCGGCCGAACCAGTAGGCTTGCTGGATATCGGTCAGCGGGAACGGCGCATGACGCGCGGCGGGGTCGACTTCGAGCGCAGGTGCTGCTTCAGTTGGCTCCCCCGCGCTGGCCTGTACCAGAATGGCCAGGTCCAGCAGCACGGGCGATTGGAACAGGCCACTCAACGACAGCTGTGCGCCCAGGCGCTGGTTGATCGCGTAGACCATGCGCGTGGCCAACAGCGAATGGCCGCCCAGGTCGAAGAAGTTGTCGTGAATACCTACTCGCTCGCACTTGAGCAGCTCGGCCCAGACTTCGGCCAGCAGCCGCTCGGTGGTGTTGCGCGGTGCCTCGTAGCGCGCGGCGCCGCCACGCTGTGGCGCGGGCAGCGCCTGGCGGTCGAGCTTGCCGTTACGGGTCAGCGGCAGTTGCTCGAGGCTCATCCAGGCGCTGGGCAGCATGTGCTCGGGCAACTGCCGTTGTAGGGCCGTGCGCAGTGCTTCAGGGCTGGCACTGCCGACCACATAGGCCACCAGCAGGTCGTCGCGCAGTAGCACGGCGGCGTCCTGCACGCCTGGCTGCTGGCGTAGCAGGCTGTCGATTTCACCCAACTCCACACGGAAACCTCGCAGCTTCACCTGCTGGTCGGCGCGCCCCAGATATTGCACGTTGCCGTCGGCCTGCCAGCGGGCCAGGTCTCCGCTGCGGTACATACGGGCGCCGGCCTCGAGACTGAACGGGTCGGGCAGGAAGCGCTCGGCGCTCAGTGGCGCGCGGTTGAGGTAGCCACGGGCGAGGCACGCACCGGCGATATACAACTCGCCGGTGACGCCCACCGGCACTGGGTTCAGGTCGCCGTCGAGTACGTACAGCCGGGCGTTGGCAATCGGTTTGCCGATCGGGGGCGATTCTGGCCAAGACTCGGCCTCGTCGCACGCCAAGCGGTACTGGCTGACCACGTGGGTCTCGGTCGGGCCGTACTGGTTGTACAGGTACTCGCCGCCCAGGCCCTGGACGAAGTGGCGCAGCGCATCGTTGACCTGCAAGGCCTCGCCTGCGGTGATGACCTGGCAGCCGCCTGAGGGCATCGACGCATCGGCTTCGCACAGCGTGGTGAGCTGCTGCAACACAGCGAACGGCAGGAACGCGCGCTGCACGCCCTGGGCCACCAGGGTCGGACGCAGTTGGGTGAGGTCCTTGCGCTCGGCTTCGCTGAGCAGCAGCAGGCTGCCGCCCTGGCACAGGGTGCTGCAGATTTCCTGGAACGACACGTCGAAGTTCAGCGAGGCGAACTGCAATACCCGCTGTGGCTCAGGCGTTTGCTCGAGCTGCCAGGCGATCAGGTTGTCCAGCGCGCGGCGGCTGTGGGCGACACCCTTGGGGCGGCCGGTGGAGCCGGAGGTGTAGAGCACGTAGCCAAGGTTTTCTGGGCTTACGGCAACTTGCGGCGTGGTGTCGGGGTAGCTGGCCCAGCGTTCGGCTTCGCTGTCCAGGCAGCACAGTGCCAGGGTGTTGGCCGCTGGTGGCAAACCTGCACGCAGCGAGGCCTGGGTCAGCAGCAGCGCGGGCGCGGCGTCTTCGAGCATGAAGGCCAGGCGCTCGGCTGGGTAGGCCGGGTCGAACGGCACATAGGCCGCCCCCGCCTTGAGGGTCGCCAGCAGGCCGACGACCATCTGCGCCGAGCGCTCCAGGCACAGCCCCACACGCTGCTCGGGGCCTACGCCGAGGTCGATCAGGTAATGGGCCAGGCGGTTGGCTTCGCGGTCCAACTCGGCGTAGCTGAAGGTGCGTCCCTCGGCAATCAATGCGACGGCATCTGGGATGCGTTGGACAATGGCTTGCAGGCGCGAGCCGAGCTGCCCATCGATTTCGCGAGCCGTATCGTTCCAGCTGTGCAGCATCTGCCGGCGCGTGCCGGCATCCATCAATTCCAGCTGCGCAAACGATTGCGAGATATCGCCGACCATGCCCTGCAAGGCGCGGCGCAGATACTCGCCGATGCGGGCCACGGTGTCGGGCTCGAACAGCCCCGAGGCATATTCCAGCCCACCGACGATCTGCCCATCGCGCTCGCTCAGGGCCAGTTGCAGGTCGAACTTGGCCACGTGCTGGCTGGCAGGTACAGCGCTCACCTCGACACCTGGCAAGGCCAGCGTCGCGCCTTGGTCCTGCTCCCAGGCGAACAGCACCTGGAACAGCGGGCTGTGGGACAGGCTGCGCGGTGGGTTGAGCAGCTCCACCACCTGCTCGAATGGCAAGTCCTGGTGGGCCTGGGCCTGCAACGCCACTTCACGGGCCTGGTGCAGCCATTGCTTGAGCGACGGCGTGCCCTGGCGAGTCATGCGCAACGCCAAGGTGTTGACGAAAAAGCCCAGCAGCCCGTCCAGGGCCGGGTCCGGGCGGTTCGCCGAGGGTACGCCGATGACCACGTCGTCCTGGTTGGCCAGGCGCATCAACACCTGCGACCAGGCCGCCAGCAAGGCCATGAACAGCGTGCAGCCTTGGGCGGCGCACAAGGCCTTGAGGCGGGTGGTGAGTGCGTGGTCCAGTGTCAGCGGTACGAAGCCGCCCCGGAAGTCCTGCACCGCCGGGCGCTTGTGGTCGGTGGCCAGCGTCAGCAGCACCGGTGCGCCTTCCAGGGCCTGGCGCCAGTAACGGCGTTGGCGCTCGAGCACCTCGCCGGCCAGCCACTGGTGCTGCCAGGCAGCGTAATCCACGTACTGCACCGGCAGCGCCGGCAGCAGCGCCTCGTGGCCTTGCAGCGCGGCAGCGTAGAGCGCTTGCAGATCGCGGGTGAGCACCCCCACCGACCAACCGTCGGAGATGATGTGGTGCTGGGTCAGCAGCAGTACGTGCTCGTCGCGGGCCAGGCGTACCAGGCAGGCACGAATCAGCGGGCCCTGGGCCAGGTCGAACGGTTGCGTGCCCTGGGCGTCGGCCAGCGCCTGCAAACGAGCCTGGGCGTCGGGCTGGCCGTGCAGGTCCACCTGGGTCAGGGCTATACCCTCCCCTGGCTCGGCGACACGCGCGCGGCCCTCGCCCTCGCTGCTGACGAACGTAGTGCGCAGGGCTTCGTGGCGCGCGACCAGGCGGTCGAGGCTCGAGGCCAAGGCCGTCACGTCCAGCTCGCCGCGCAGGCGCAGATTCAGCGGCATGTGGTAGGCCGCATTACCGCCCTCCAATTGCGCCAGGAACCACAGCCGCTGCTGGGCAGACGACAACGTTTGCGTCTCGCCCCGTTCGATGACCTCGATCACGCTACGTACCTGGCCCTGGCTGGCGTGCAGGCGCTGGGCGAAGGCTTCGAGGGTGGGATGTTCGAACAAGGCAGCCGGCGGCACATCGCCCATTGCCGCCTGGCGCACCTGGGCCAGCACGCGCATCACCAGCAGCGAATGGCCGCCGAGGGCGAAGAAGTGATCGAAGCGCCCGACGCGCGCGACGCCCAGCACCTCGGCCCAGATCGCCGCCAAGGCAGTTTCCGTTGGCCCTTGTGGCGGCGCGTAGGCGCGCTGCTCGAGGTTGTGTGGCTGTGGCGCGGGCAGGCCGTTGCGGTCGAACTTGCCGTTGGCGGTCAGCGGCAAGGCCGACAGTTGCACGAAGGCGCTTGGCACCATGTAGTCCGGCAGGTGGGTGCGCAGTTGTTCGCGCAGGTCGGCGGCATTCAGCGCAGCACTTGGGTGTTGCGCGTAGTAGGCCACCAGGCGCGGCTCGCCTGGCGTGTCCTCGCGCAGTTGCACCAGGCTTTCGCGCACCCCGGCGATTTCGGCCAGGCGCGCCTCGATTTCACCCAGTTCCAGGCGCAGGCCGCGCAGCTTGGCCTGCTGGTCGTTACGGCCGAGGAACAGCAACTGGCCGTCGCCGCGCTGGCGCGCCAAGTCGCCTGTGCGGTACAGCCGCTCACCGGCTTCGAAGGGGCTGTCGAGGAAGCGCTCGGCAGTCAGTTGCGGCAGGTTCAGGTAGCCACGGGCTACGCCTACGCCACCCAGGTACAGCTCACCCTCCTCGCCCAGTGGTACCGGTTGGCACTGGCTGTCGAGCAGGTAGGCGCGGCAGTTGGCCAGGGGCTTGCCAATGGGCAGCACGCCGTCTTCCACGCCGTGGGCTGGCACCTCGAAGCAGGTGCTGTCGATGCTCGCCTCTGTCACCCCATAGGCCTGCACGACCTGCACCTGCTCGCCGCACAGCCGGCGCAGCTGGCGGGCGCTGTGGGCGGTCCAGACATCCGAGCCACACACCACGGTGCGCAGGAACGACAGGTCGTGGCCGTTGGCCTCGACCCAGGCCAGCAGCGGGTTGAGCACGGCCGGCACGAAATCGCCGAAGCCTACCTGGGCATCGCGCATCAGGCGGTACAGCGCAGGCGGGTCCATCAGGGTGTCACGCGGGCACAGCACCAGCGTGCCGCCAAAGCCCAGCGCGCGGATCAGGTCGGCGCTGAACACGTCGAACGAGAAACCGGCCATTTGCAGGTGGTTGAGCGGTGCTTGCAACGGGTACAGCTGCGCCCAGGCTGCGCTGACCGCGAGCAGCCCGCGGTGCTCGACCATCACGCCCTTGGGCGTGCCGGTGGAACCGGAGGTGTAGATCACGTAGGCCAGGTGATGGGGCGTGAGCCCGTTGCGCTCCGGGTCGTGGCTGGGCTGCGCCGCCCAGGCGCTGGGGGCATCCAGCTCGAGCACGCGCGGAGCGTTGGCCATGCCGCTGAGCGCCGTGTCCAGTGCTGCCAGGGCCGCTGCGTTGGCCAGCAACACCGCCGGGGCGCTGTCGCTGAGCATGTGGGCCAGGCGCACGGTTGGGTAGGTCGGGTCCAGCGGCACGTAGGCGCCGCCGGCCTTGAGCACGGCGAGCACGCCTACCAGCATATCCAGCGAACGCGCCAGGCACAGACCAACCCGCACGTCCGGCCCGACACCCAGACTTCGCAGGTGGTGGGCCAGGCGATTGGCCTGGGTGTTGAGTTCGCCATAGCTCAGTTGCTGCTGGCCAAAACGCGCTGCGATGGCGTGCGGCGCCAGGCGTACCTGGGCTTCGAACAGCTCGTGCACGCACTGGGTGGCGTCAAAGGGAGTGGCATGGTGCCAGTTTTTTGCGAAAACATCGGGCTGCGCGCAGGCCATGCCGCGCGAAGAGCGGGTGTGGTCGAACATCAGGGCTACCGTCCATGTCTGCTTATTCTTGTATACGCAGGGCGTCGGTCGCCCTGCCTTCGAGGCCCGGCTCAGACCGGGCCGGTGGTTCAGGAAGGCGGCGAGGAGGAAGGCGCGGCGAGGGAGCGCGCGCGGGGAGTCGTGGTGACTACGGGTACATGGCCCGTGACTTCAGCGATTTCAAACTGCGTGACCAATTGAAACCTCACCATCCTTATGGGGGCGCAAGCGGACCACGAGCGTTGAGCCTGGGTGGTCCCTTCGGCTATGGGGCCGCTGACCTGTGGGTCAATGGCAATCCATTGGCGCCGGGTTCTTGGCCCGGCGCGGTCGGATGATAAGCACGAAGGCCAAGGCCTAGGCAACAAAAAGTAACGTGTTTTGTAGGAAATGGCCGACAGACAAGTCTATACAGGTAAAACCTTTATAAACTTGTTAGATAGTTATCGTAATACCCTAATAAATATAGTTTTTATCAAATGGCCATTAATCAAAATGACGCTCTGGATAATGGCCATTTAGCGTCATTTCCTTGATTTCTAAGCCACAGGGTCAAGAAAAATCAGCCGCAGCGGCTCGGCCAGCAGTGCCCCACTGATCGCAACGAAAGCCTGGAAGTGTGAGGTGGCGCAGTGGTCATCGAGCGCTGCCTGGTCGACGAAGGCTTCGCGCATATAGAATGTCCCCCGCTCATCACGGCCTTCGAATAGCACGTAGTCCAGGTTGCCGGGCTCGGCGCGGGTTGGCTCGATCAACGCCAGCAAAGCTTTCTTGAGGTCTTGCTCGCGACCCAGGCGGGCCTTGAGCACAGCGATCGATACCAAAGGGGTTGCAGGGTTTGACATGGTCACGGCTCCAGTGAATTTGCCGTAGTGTTGCCGCGCGCGACCGGGCCAAACAGCGCCGCCGCGCGATAACAGATTCGCCATGCGCTTGAAAATGTCGCCCTTTGCGCGAGAATGCTCGGCTGTTCATCGTCCCAAAGCCCGGAGCCTGCGCCTTCCATGACGCTCTTGTACCTGAAACTGCTCGTCACCCCGCTGCTGATGTGGGCCGTGTCCCTGGCCTCGCGGCGCTGGGGCGGGCTGCTGGGGGGCTTGCTTTCGGGCCTGCCGATCACCTCGGCGCTGGTGATGCTGTTCCTCTGCCTGGAGCAAGGCCCGGCGTTCGCCCTGAATGCGGTGCCGGGTGCACTGGGTGGGCTGGCGGCGGTACAGGCCACCTACACCTGCTACCTGCTGGTGTCGCGCAAGCTGGGGGTGGCTGCGAGCGTGCTGCTGTCGCTGCTGTTCTACGCACCGGTGGCCTATGCCTTCACCCACTGGGGCAACCTGGTGGTGTCGATCGTCGCCGCCCTGGCCATCGTGGTGCTGTTGGTGCGCGCGACGGCGCGTGAACAAGGCACAGGAGCACCGGCCAGGTTGCGCCATCGCATCTGGGAGATCCCGCTGCGCATGGTGGCCGCTACCACCCTGCTGATGGTCATCACCGGCTGTGCCAGCTGGCTGGGCCCGGCGGCCAGCGGCATGCTCGCACCGATCCCGGTGATCGCCTGGCCGCTGGTGGTGTTCTCGCACCTGCAAGGCGGGCGCCCGAGCATGGCGGCGATGATCCGCGGTAACGCCATCGGTGCTGTCGGGGTGATCGCCTTCTACCTGGCGCTTGCCCATCTGCTGGCGCAGCTGGGTATCGCGGCGACCTTCACCCTGGCCGTTGCCCTGGCGGTGGTGCTGACCGTGGCCCTGGCCCGGGCGCTGCGCCGCCGCTGAAGCACCACACACCTAGCCTGGCTGGCCGGGAAACCACAGCCCGAAGCAGGTCTGGCCTTGCTCGCTGCGCGCCCAGCAGCGCCCCTGGTGCAGCTGCATGATCGAACGCACGATCGACAAGCCCAGCCCACTGGAGAGTGCCGAGCCCTGGCGCGCGGCATCCACGCGATAGAACCGCTCGAATACCCGCTCCAGGTCGCGCTGGGCGATGGCCGGGCCATGGTTGAGGACCTCGAGCGTCACCCCGCCCGCCTCGGCCTGCGCCCTCACCGTTACCGTGCTGCCCGGGTCGGCGAAGCGCACGGCATTGGCCAACAGGTTGGCCAACGCCCGGCGCAACAACGCGGCATCGGCCCAGAGCGCGCCCTCGCCCACCCAGGCCAGGTGCACGCCACGCTCGCCGGCAAGGCCCTCGAAGTACTCGCACAGCCGCTCCAGCTCCTGGGCCACCTCCAGCCCGGTGCGTTGAATCAGCGCATCGGCATGCTCGGCACGGGCCAGGAACAACATGTTGTCGATCATGCGTGACAGGCGCTGCAGCTCTTCGAAGTTCGAGCCCAGCAATCGCTGGTAGTAGGCCGTGTCGCGCGGTTGCCCCAGGCCGACTTCGGTCTGCCCGAGCAAGTTGTTGATCGGTGTACGCAGGTCGTGGGCCATGTCGGCACTCACCTGCTTGAGCTGCTCGAAGCCGCGCTCCAGGCGCTCGAGCATGGCGTTGAACTGCTCGACCAGCGCCGCCAGCTCGGTCGGGGCCTGCTCGCCGTGCAAGCGGGTGGACAGCGTGCCGACCCCGATCGAGGCGGTCTGCTGGGCCAGGCGCCGCAGCGGCGACATGCCGCGCCGGGCCAGCACGTACGCCAGCGCCGCCGCCAGCAGCGCCATCAGCGAGGCGAACAGCACGATGTTGTCGCGGTACTCGGCCAGAATGCGCGTGCGTTCGCTGAGCAGGCGGCCCGAGAGGATCTCCAAGGGGGGCTGGCCATCACGGCCTTGGCTGATGACGGCGGTGTAGATGAACGAGGTGCCGTCGGCCATGACGCTGCGTTGTACGTCCGCCAGGGCCAGCGGCTGCCCGTCGGGCAACGGTTCGATTCGGGGAATCTCCCGCTGCCCGGGGTTCACTTCCAGCAAGGGCGGCGCGCCGCGGTAGCGAATGACCAGCAGCGACTCGGTATTGCCCAGCATGTTGCCGAACAACTGTGGCTTTTCGTCGATCAACTGGCGGGCATCCAGGTCGCGCAGCAAGGTGCGAATCTGCTCTACCCGCGCCAGCAGCGCGCCGTCGTCGCGCAGCGCCAACTGCCGCGCCAGCGCCACGTACAGCGCGCCACCGAGCAGCGCCAGGGCGACGAAGGAAAACGTCGCCAGCAGCAGTGCCAGGCGAGCGGTCAGCGACAGGCGCCTCATGCCTCCCGCTCGCAGCGGTAACCCACGCCATGCACGGTGTGGATCAAGCGTACCGGGAACGGGTCGTCGATCTTCTGGCGCAACCTGCGCACCGCGACGTCGACCACATTGGTATCGCTGTCGAAGTTCATGTCCCACACCCGCGACGCCAGGAAGGTGCGCGACAGCACCTGCTCGGTGTGTTGCAGGAAGCACACCAGCAGCCTGAATTCCTGGTTGGTCAAGGCAATGCGAACCCCGCCGCGCTCGCAGCGGTGCTTGTCGACATCCACCTGCAAGTCGTCCAGGCACAGCAGTTGGGCATTGGCCTGGGGCTGCTCGCGGCGCAGGATGATGCGGATGCGGGCCAGCAGCTCGGCGAACGAAAACGGCTTGACCAGGTATTCGTCCGCGCCCAGCCCCAAGCCGCGCAGGCGGTCTTCCAGGGTGCCGCGGGCGCTGAGGAACAAGACCGGCGTGCGGCTGTGGCTGCGCAGGCGCTGCATCACGGTCCAACCATCCATTTCCGGCAGCATCACATCCAGCAGGATCAGGTCGTAGGCGCTTTCGCGGGCCATGTGCAGGCCGTCCACGCCGTTGCTTGCGCAGTCGACGCTGTAGCCCGCCTCTACCAGGCCGTTGGCCAGGTAGTCGGCGGTCTTGGCTTCGTCTTCGATGATAAGGATCTTCACAGCGTCCTACGCCTTGTGTGATTCACGCCGCAGTATAGCCTTGTGCCTTTACTGGCCGGGCACATGGGCCGCTTGCAGGATCAGCTTGGCCACCGCTTCCGGCTGGGACAGCAGCGACACATGGCTGGCCTGCAATTCCACGGTGTGGGCATTCATGCGCTTGGCCATGAAACGCTGCAATTGGGTATCGATGGTGCGGTCCTGGGTCGAGACGGCGTACCAGCTCGGTTTGTCCTTCCACGCGGCAACGCTGGTCTTGGCGGTCTTGATGCCTTCGCCGATCGGCTGCTGCACGGCGTAGTACAGCTGCGCCTCGGCCTTGGGCAGGTCACCGGCAAAGTCGTTGACGAACGCCGATTCGCTCAGCTGCCCATAGCCGTCGGCCGACCACTGCAAACCAGCCGACGCCGGTGCCGCCGGGAAGCGCTTGGTCAACGCCGGGTAGTCTTCGCCCGCCTCGGGAGCGCGCGCGGCGATGTACACCAGGCCTTTGACCTCGGGCGCCGTACCGGCCTGGCTTATCACCATGCCGCCATAGGAGTGGCCGACCAGGATCACCGGGCCATCCTGGTGGGCCAGTGCGCGCTTTACCGCAGCGACATCGTCATCCAGCGAGGTGGTGGGGTTCTGCACGGCAGTCACGTGCAGGCCTTTGGCTTGCAGCAGGGGAATCACCTTGGCCCAGCTGGAGGCATCGGCGAACAGGCCGTGCACCAGCACGATGTTCTTCACCTCCTGGGGGGCGTTGGCGGGGCTGGCGGCCCAGGTCGACGAGGTACCGAGGGCACCGGCGGCAAGGGACAGGGCGAGGACGATCGAGCTAAGTTTCATGGGGTTCTCCCGGCTTGGCTGAAGGGCTGGCTGCCACTGTAGAAAGCCGGGAGAAACGGCGGCATGACGCCGTCATTACAAAAGAATGACGAGCCGCTACAGCCACAGCGCCAGCACGACCGGCAACCAGGCCAGCGACAGCACTGTGGAGCACATCACCAGGTTGGCCACCTGCTCGGGGGCGCGTTTGGCGCGCACGGCCATCAGGTAATTGAACACGGCCACCGGCATCGACGATTGGGTCACCAGCACCGCATGGGCCAGCGGGTCGAGCCCCAGCAGCGCGCCGACGGCCCAGCCCACGGCGCCACCCAGCACGATCCGCAGGCCGCCGAGCAGTATGCCGCTGCCGACGTGCTGGGGGCGGATGCTGGCCAGGGACACGCCCAAGGTCAGCAGCATCAGCGGAATGGTCATGCCGCCCAGCAGGTTGACGGTGTTGGCCAACCAGGCGGGCAGCGTGAGGTCGAAGAAGATCAGCGGCAACGCGGCGCACAGGCTGATGACGATGGGGTTGCGCAGCAGCGCCTTGAACGAGGCGCTGCTGCCGGACATGGCCAGGCCCAGGGTGAACTGGAAGATCGCCAGGGTAAGAAAGAACGCCACGGCCAAGGCCAGGCCGTGTTCGCCAAAGGCATACAGGCTGATCGGCAGGCCCATGTTGCCGGTGTTGGGGAACATGAATGCGGGCATCAATACCCGCCAGTGTTGCCCCGAGGCCAAGCACACCAGCCACCCGCAAAGGGCCATGCCGACCAGGCACAGCATGCAGGCCAGCGCCATGCTGGCGAAGGCCGTCGGCTCCAGGCTGGTGCGGCTGAGGGTAGACAGCACCAGCGAAGGGGTACCGACGGTCATCACCAGGCGCGCGATGAATTCGGTCGGGTAGTCCATGCCGTTGCGTGCCCAGGCATAACCGATACCCGCGACGATGAACACCGGGGCCAGGACAGCGAACAGTGAAGACAGCATGTGCGTTCCTTGGGGCGGTTTGGGGGGACATTATGCGAGAAATACGCGCACTGTGTAGGAATGGTCTGAATGTGACCGTGGCGTACACAGCTACCCCAGCTTATTGCGACCTGCGGTCAGTGGTCGCACCAGAATTCGCTTTGGCAACGTCGCGCCAGGGCGTAGAATGCCGCGCCCTTTCGCCCCATCCCCCGCATTTTCGTGCAGCACCGGCCCCTTGCGGCCAGGTTTGGCGTGCACCCGCGAAAGGCATCTGCGTTCTACTCCATCTCTTGAGGTTCGTATGTCTTCGCGTTTGCTGGGCATGGCGCTGGCGCCATTGCTCGGGTTGTTCATCGTTGCCCTGGGCAACGGCCTACTGTACTCCCTGACCACCTTGCGCCTGGGCGCTGCCGGCGAATCGGCGACGATGATCGGCGTGGTCTCGGCGGCCTTCTTCATCGGCCTGACCCTGGGCGCGCTGTTCAACGACCGGCTGATCCTGCGTATCGGCCATATTCGCGCCTACAGCAGCTTCGCCTCGTTGATTGCCGCGACCATCCTGCTGCAAGGGCTGTTCGTCGATACCTGGGGCTGGTTCGTCCTGCGGCTGATCAACGGCTGGGCCACGGTCGGCGTGTTTCTGGTCATCGAGAGCTGGTTGCTGTTGGCCGGTGACGCCAAGGTGCGCGGGCGCCTGCTGGCGTTGTACATGATCGCCCTGTACGGCGCGGGCGTACTGGGCCAGGCGATGCTCGGCAGCCTGGTGGGCATGGGCGATACCGCGCCGTTCATGGTCGCCGGCATGCTCGCGGCGCTGTCGGTGCTGCCGATCGTGATCCTGCCGCAGGTGTCGCCACTGCTCGAGCAGGTCGAGCCGCTCAAGCCCCGGCAGTTGCTGGGCGTGACCCCCAGCGGCCTGGTTGGCTGCTTCGGCTCCGGGGTGGCGATCGCCGCAGTGTATGCGCTGCTGCCGCTGTACCTGCAACGTATCGGCCTGGATGTCGGGGAAGTCGGTAGCATGATGGCGTGGGTGATCCTGGGCGCGATGCTGCTGCAATACCCGGTGGGGCGCTGGTCGGACCGCAAGGACCGCCAGGACGTGCTGATCACCTTGGGTGCGCTGTGCGTGCTGCTGTCGCTGGTGATCCTGATGCTGCCACCGACCTCGGGCTGGTTGCCGTTGGTGCTGTTCCTGCTGGGCGGTGGCGTGTTCGCGGTGTATCCGGTGGCGGTCAGCCATGCCGCCGACCGCGCCCCGGCCGATGCCCTGGTGCCGATGATCCAGGGCCTGCTGCTGATCAACTCCCTGGGCTCGGCGCTCAGCCCGCTGGCGATCTCGCCGGTGATGACTTCCTATGGCGAGGCCGGGCTGTTCTGGGCATTCGCCGTGGTCAACCTGGCGATGGTCGGCTGCTTCCTGTGGCGCCGTGGCAAGCGCCCGGCGGCGCAGCATCCGGCGCCATTCGAAGCCAGCGCGACGTTCTCCCCTACCGGTGCCGAGCTACGGGTGACCGAGGCCTTGATGCAGGCGGCGCAGGAGCACCCGCCGATTGTCGATGCACTGACGGGCGAGCAACCG
Organism: Pseudomonas sp. NPDC089554; assembly: GCF_050280645.1. Classification (NCBI taxonomy): domain Bacteria; kingdom Pseudomonadati; phylum Pseudomonadota; class Gammaproteobacteria; order Pseudomonadales; family Pseudomonadaceae; genus Pseudomonas; species Pseudomonas sp. NPDC089554. Next base: position 2,875 of record NZ_JBNNVR010000024.1, on the reverse strand, counting down.
GTAGCGCGCACCGAGGCGGCCTGAACCTAACCGTCCGTCGGTTATCGGGCACCCTGGGCGATGGCCTGTGGCCCAACGAATGACCATCACCTCCCCAGGAGATTTCACATGATGCGCATTCGTCCACTTCCCCTCGCCCTTGCCCTGAGCCTCACCTGTGGCGCGGCCTTCGCCGCCACCAACATGAACGACACCCAGCCCCACGCTGGGCACTCCACCAGCGACGCGCCCACCAAAGGCAAGACCGCTGGCGAAGGCAGTAGCGTCAACACCCCTGGCGGCACCAAGGATAACGACGCCAGCGACACCGGTACCAACTCCGATGCCGCCGATGGTGCAGCGGGTGGCTCCAACAGCACCGGCGAGGCCACCGGCAGCGGTGCGGGTGCCAGCGGCGGCAAGGCCGAAGACCAGGACGCCCGCTGATTCAGCGCCAGTAGCGGCGGTCGCCCACGACCTGCTCGTGCACCGCGAACAGCAGCGACAGCTGTTCGCGGATCAGGTCCAGCCAGGTACGCACCTTGGCATCCAGGTAATGCCGCGACGGGTACACCGCATAAACCGCACGCTCGCGCAGGCGGTGCTCGCCCAGCACGCGGCACAGTCGCCCTTCGGCAAGGGCCTGGCTGGCCGAGTAGAACGGCACCAGGCCAACCCCCATGCCAAGCTCCGTGGCACGCAACATGGCGTCGGCGACATTGGTGAGGAAGGTGTCCTTGGGCACCATGCTGAACGCCTCCGGCCCATCACCGAACGACCAGTGCTCCTCGAACATCGGGTCGGCCAGTCGCAGGCAGGTGTGCTGTTGCAGGTCTTCGGGGCATGACGGCACGCCCTGGCGCTCCAGATACTGGGGCGAGGCGCAGAAAACGCTATAGATACTGCCCAGGGGAATGGCGATCAGCTGCGAATCCGGCAGGCCCTGGCCAACGGTGATCACCACGTCGTGCCCTTCGGCCAGCGGGTCGGGGTTGCGCTGCGACAGGGTCAGTTCCATCACCACTTCCGGGCAGCTGGCGTTGTAGCGTGCCACCAGCGGCATCAATAGCAGGCCCAGGCCATAAGGACAGTGGAAACGCAGGTGCCCCCGGGGCGTGAGGTGGGCGCCGCGGGCTTCGTCCATGGCTTCGTCGGTCATCAACAGGATCTGCCGGGACCGCTCCAGAAAGCGCTCGCCCGCCTCGCTCATGCGCAGGCGGCGAGTCGTGCGGTGCAACAGACGGGTTTGCAGCTGGTTTTCCAGCTCGGCGATGATCCGCGACACCTGTGCGGCGGAAATATCGAGGGCGTTGGCCGCCGCGGCGAAGCTGCCGCACTCCACCACGCGGGTGAAGGTACGCATGGCATGCAGTATGTCCATGTCGATCCACCTTCTATTCGTACGCTAGAGGCAGGAATCTATCACGCTTTACCACATTTATTGTGGATGCCTGATGAATACATCATTAGATACATCCTCACTTGGAGACTGCCATGAACACTTCCCTACCCCTGCTCGCCCTCTGCGGCGCCCTCGCCTCCTTCAGCGCCTTCGCCGCCGAGCAACCTGCCAACGTGCAGAAATATGCCTACGGCACGCCGCTGGACATCGCCGAAGTGATTTCCCTCACGCCAGCCAGCAATGCCGACCGGTGCGAAGTGGGTACCGCGCACATGGTGTATGTCGACCACCAGGGCCAGACCCACGAGATCGCCTATGAGCAAATGGGCGACTGCTCGCTGTAAAGCTTCAGGCCAGTATCTGGTGGATCCACGCCACCTGGATGGCGAAGGCCTCTGCCTTGTCCTGCGGCACCTCCCGTGCCCGTTCGAAATGCGCCAGGGTCTGCTGTTTCTGACGCAGCATGCGCCGCCACTTGACCAGGAACGCCGGGCTTTTCTCCTGCATCAGCAAGGGGCCGAAGTACAGCTGCTCGGCGCTGTAGGCCACCGCTTGCCCCGGCTCGGCGACAATGATTTCGTAGTCGAAGCGGTTTTCCCGCAGCACTTCCTCATGCACGATGCGGTAGCCGTTCTCCATCAGCCATTGGCGTAACTCACGCTCGCCACCGTTGGGTTGCAGCACCAGGCGCTCGCTGCCGGCCAGGCGTTGCTTGCCTTGCTCGAGAATGTCGCGAATGGTTTCCCCGCCCATGCCACACAGGCTGATGACGGTGACCCGGTCGCCGGGCTCGATGGCCGCCAGGCCGTTGGCCAGGCGTACAGTGATGCGTTGCTCCAGGCCGTTTTTTCGCACCTTGCGCCGCGCCGACTCGAACGGCGTCTGCGCCGCCTCCCCGGCCACTGCGGCCTCGAGCACACCGCGCAGCATCAGCGCCACGGGCAGGTAGCCGTGGTCCGAGCCGATGTCGGCCAGGCGCGCGCCCGGCGCAATATGCGCCGCCACCCGCTCCAGGCGCATCGACAGTGTCTGTTCGTTCAACGCCAACCCCTTGCATGAGAAACGGCGGCGATTCTGACCGCCTGGCCCGGGCATTTCAATGCGCGGCTGACAGGCGCGTAGCTCGACCCCTGCTGACGGCTCGCGTAGGCTTGCGCCTTTCCTTCCGTAGCAAGGCAGCATTTTCCATGGCTCACGCAGACATCCACTTCACCCCCGACCCGGACGCCGACTCCATTTCCTCGGATGTGGCCGAATACAACGGCCTGCTGGTCACCACGCAGATTCCGCTGCGCACCGATGGCGAGCTGGAGCTGGGCGATATCGAAACCCAGAGCGAGCGCACCCTGCAGTTGCTCAAAGAGTCTCTGGAGCGCGCTGGCAGCTCCATGGACCGCGTGCTGCACCTGACCATCTACCTCACCGACATGGCCGACCGCGCCGCATTCAACGAGGTGTACAAGCGCTTCTTCGCCAAGCCATGGCCGGTGCGTG
>NZ_JBNNVR010000023.1:0-65013 GCF_050280645.1 Pseudomonas sp. NPDC089554 | reverse complement strand
TCTGCGCCAGGGCCGCGTCGGTCTGCTCGCTGTCCTTGACCAGCGGCTCGGCCGGTTTGACCGTGACCGGGCGCTCGTCACCGATGGGAATCGGCTTCAGGCTGCGCTCAGGGTCGTTGAACACCCCGATCAGCGCCTGGGAAATGACCTTGTACTTGCCCTCGTTGATCGAGGAAATCGAGTACATTACCACGAAGAAAGCGAACAGCAAGGTGATGAAGTCGGCGTACGACACCAGCCAGCGCTCGTGGTTTTCGTGTTCCTCGACATGACGACGACGGCGCATGGCTTACTCCATGAAGCCTTGCAGCTTCAGTTCGATCGAGCGGGGGTTCTCGCCTTCGGCGATCGACAACAGGCCTTCGAGGAGCATTTCACGGTAACGCGACTGGCGCATGACAATGGCCTTGAGCTTGTTGGCTACCGGCAGCAGGATCAGGTTGGCACTGGCCACGCCATAGATGGTGGCGACGAACGCCACGGCGATGCCGGTACCCAGCTGCGAAGGGTCGCCCAGGTTGCCCATGACGTGGATCAGGCCCATCACCGCACCGATGATGCCGATGGTCGGCGCGTAGCCGCCCATGCACTCGTACACCTTGGCGGCCTGGATATCGCGGCTTTCCTGGGTCAGGAAATCCACTTCCAGGATGCTGCGGATCGACTCCGGCTCGGCGCCGTCCACCAGCAGTTGCAGGCCCTTGCGCGCATAGGGGTCGGGCTCGGCATCGGCCACGCCTTCCAGGCCCAGCAGGCCTTCCTTGCGGGCGGTGAGGCTCCAGTTGACTACCCGGTCGATGCCGCCGGGCAGGTCGACCCGTGGCGGGAAGAAGATCCAGCGCAATATCTGCAACGCACGCTTGAACGCCGACAGCGGTGACTGCAACAACGCTGCCGCCAGGGTGCCACCGATCACGATCAACGCCGCCGGGCCATTGATCAGCGCACCGGCATGGCCGCCTTCGAGGAAATTACCGCCGACAATGGCAACGAACGCCAGAATCAGGCCTATCAGGCTCAATACATCCATCAGACACAGGCCTCGACCAGGTGTTTGCCAATTTCATCCAGGCTGTACACCGCGTCGGCCAGGTTGGCCTTCACGATCGCCATGGGCATGCCGTAGATCACGCAGCTGGCTTCATCCTGGGCCCACACGGTGCTGCCGCCCTGCTTGAGCAGGCGTGCCCCCTCGCGACCGTCGGCGCCCATGCCGGTGAGTACCACCGAGAGCACCTTGTCGCCATAGGATTTGGCTGCCGAACCAAAGGTGATATCCACGCACGGCTTGTAGTTCAGGCGCTCGTCGCCCGGCAGGATCTTCACCGTGCCACGGCCGTCGACCATCATCTGCTTGCCCCCTGGCGCCAGCAGCGCGAGGCCCGGGCGCAACACATCGCCATCCTCGGCTTCCTTGACGCTGATCTTGCACAGCTTGTCGAGGCGCTCGGCGAAGGCCTTGGTGAACGCCGCAGGCATGTGCTGGATCAGCACGATCGGCGCCGGGAAGTTGGCTGGCAGCTGGGTCAGTACGCGCTGCAAGGCCACCGGTCCACCGGTGGAGGTGCCGATCGCCACCAGCTTGTAGGGCTTGCGCTTGGGCGCCGGCGAATGGCTGGCCGGGGCCGCTGCGCTGCGCGCCGGTGCCGCCTGACGCGTCGCCGACTGGCTCGCCAGGCTGCTGGCCAGGGCGGCGCTGGCGCTCGGCGCAGGTGCCGGGGCATGGCTTTGACTGCTGTAGCCACTGAAACGGCGGTTGCTGCGCGAAATGCTATGCACTTTCTCGCACAGCATCTGCTTGACCTTGTCCGGGTTGCGCGAGATGTCTTCGAAGTTCTTCGGCAGGTAGTCGACCGCACCAGCATCCAGCGCGTCGAGGGTGACGCGCGCGCCTTCGTGGGTCAGCGAGGAAAACATCAACACCGGTGTCGGACAGCGCTGCATGATGTGCCGCACCGCGGTGATGCCATCCATCATCGGCATCTCGTAGTCCATGGTGATGACATCGGGCTTGAGCGCCAGTGCCTGGTCGATCGCTTCCTTGCCATTGGTGGCGGTGCCGACCACCTGGATGGTCGGGTCCGCCGAGAGGATTTCCGAGACACGGCGGCGGAAGAAACCGGAATCATCCACCACCAGGACCTTGACTGCCATAAACACTCCATTAGACGGCGCAACCACCAGGTCGCGCCGCCGAAATCAAATACGCCGGGCGGCGTAACGCTTGAGCATGCTCGGTACATCGAGGATCAGCGCGATGCGGCCGTCACCAGTGATGGTGGCTCCCGACATGCCCGGCGTGCCCTGGAGCATCTTGCCCAAGGGTTTGATCACTACCTCTTCCTGGCCCACCAGCTGGTCGACCACGAAGCCGATGCGCTGGGTGCCTACGGAGAGGATCACCACATGCCCTTCGCGCTGCTCCTCGTGCGCCTGGTCCTGGACCAGCCAGCGCTTGAGGTAGAACAGCGGCAGCGCCTTGTCACGCACGATCACCACTTCCTGGCCGTCGACCACGTTGGTACGCGACAGGTCGAGGTGGAAGATCTCGTTGACGTTGACCAGCGGGAAGGCGAACGCCTGGTTGGCCAGCATGACCATCAGGGTCGGCATGATCGCCAGGGTCAGCGGCACCTTGATGACGATCTTCGAGCCCTGGCCCTTGGCCGAGAAGATGTTGATCGAGCCGTTGAGCTGGGAGATCTTGGTTTTCACCACGTCCATGCCCACGCCGCGGCCGGACACATCGGAAATTTCGGTCTTGGTCGAGAAGCCCGGGGCGAAGATCAGGTTGTAGCAGTCCGACTCGCTCAAGCGGTCGGCGGCATCCTTGTCCATCAGGCCCTTCTCCACGGCCTTGGCCCGCAGGATGTTCGGGTCCATGCCCTTGCCGTCATCGGAAATCGACAACAGGATATGGTCGCCTTCCTGCTCGGCCGAAAGCACCACCCGGCCGGTACGCGCCTTGCCGGACGCTTCGCGTTCCTCGGGGGTCTCGACGCCGTGGTCGACGGCGTTGCGCACCAAGTGCACCAGCGGGTCGGCCAGGGCCTCGACCAGGTTCTTGTCCAGGTCGGTTTCTTCGCCGACCAGCTCCAGGTTGATCTCTTTCTTGAGCTGGCGAGCCAAGTCGCGAACCAGGCGGGGGAAGCGGCCGAAGACCTTCTTGATCGGCTGCATGCGGGTTTTCATCACCGCGGTTTGCAAGTCAGCGGTGACCACGTCGAGGTTGGACACAGCCTTGGACATGGCCTCGTCGCCGCTATTGAGGCCCAGGCGCACCAGACGGTTACGCACCAGCACCAGCTCGCCGACCATGTTCATGATTTCGTCCAGGCGTGCGGTGTCGACGCGCACGGTGGTCTCTGCCTCGCTGGCGCCATGCTTTTCCGGCGCAGCCGCTGGTGCGCGGGCCGGTGCAGGGGCAGCAGGCTTGGCGGCAGCAGGTGCCGGCGTCGGTGCTGGGGCCGGCTTGGCCTCGGCCTTGGCCGCAGGTGCGCTAGCAACCGCTGCCGCAGCAGCCGGCGCCTCGGCGACGGCCGCATCGCTGGAAAACTTGCCCTTGCCATGCAATTGGTCGAGCAGCGCTTCGAACTCATGCTCGCTGATGTGATCGCCCGCAGCGCCAGCCGGTGCCGCCGCACTGGCCGCAGCGGCGACGCCTGGCAGCGCGTCGGCGGCGAAGGTGCCCTTGCCATGCAACTGGTCAAGCAGCGCCTCGAACTCGGCATCGGTGATTTCGTCACCCGCCGGTGCGGCAACGCTGACCTCAGGCTGGGCAGCGGCGACCTCGGCAGAGAACTGGCCCTTGCCGTGCAGTTGGTCGAGCAGCGACTCGAACTCGGCGTCGGTGATTTCATCCCCCCCGCCACTGCTGACTTCGCCTTGCAACTGCTGGGCGGCCTCGGCCTTGACTGCGTCGAGCGAGTCGAGCAGTTGTTCGAATTCGGTATCGGTGATGTCCGCATCAGCGGCGGCTGGCTCGGCCACCGCTGCGACCGGCTCTGCAGCCGCCACCGGCGCGTCATTGCCAGCGGGCTCGGCCAGGCGCGACAGCGCCGCCAGCAGCTCGGGCGTGGCCGGGGTAATGTCGCTGCGCTCACGGACCTGGCCGAACATGCTGTTCACCGTGTCCAGCGCCTCGAGCACCACATCCATCAGTTCCGCATCGACCCGGCGCTCCCCTTTGCGCAGGATGTCGAACACGTTCTCTGCGATATGGCAGCACTCCACCAGCTCATTGAGCTGGAGGAAGCCGGCGCCCCCTTTTACAGTGTGAAAACCGCGGAAGATCGCATTGAGCAGGTCGGCATCATCAGGCCGGCTTTCCAGCTCGACCAGTTGCTCGGACAGTTGCTCAAGGATTTCGCCGGCTTCTACCAGGAAATCCTGGAGGATTTCTTCATCGGCGCCGAAGCTCATTAAACGTGCTCCCTAAAAACCCAGGCTGGACAGCAGATCGTCGACATCGTCCTGACTGGACACGACGTCTTCACGCTTATCGGCATGAATCTGCGGACCTTCACCCCGAGTCGGATGTTTTTCTTGATCTTTTTCAGCACGCAGCTGCTGGTGGTCATGTTCGATACCGGCAAAGCGGTCGACCTGGCTGGCCATCAGCACGAGCTTGAGCAGATTTTTTTCGACTTCGGTCACCAGCGCAGTGACGCGCTTGATGACCTGGCCGGTCAGGTCCTGATAGTCCTGAGCCAGCAAGATATCGTTGAGATGGCTGGCGACATCGCGGTTGCCCTCGGCGCTACGCGCCAGGAAACCGTCAACGCGCTTGGCCAGCTCGCGGAACTCTGGCGCCGCCACTTCCCGGCGCATGAAACGCTGCCAGTCGGCCGACAGGGCCTGGGCCTCGCTCGCCAGGTCGTTGAGCACCGGGGTGCTCTGCTCGACCAGGTCCATGGTGCGGTTGGCCGCGTTCTCGGTCAGCCGCACCACATACGACAAGCGTTCGGTAGCGTCGGTGATCTGCGACACCTCCTCGGCCTGCGGCATGTGCGGGTCGATCTGGAAGTTGACGATGGCACTGTGCAGCTCACGGGTGAGCTTGCCGACTTCCTGGTACAGGCCACGGTCGCGGGTCTGGTTGAGCTGGTGAATCAACTGCACCGCATCGCCGAACTGGCCGCGCTCAAGGCTTTGTACCAGTTCTTCGGCGTGCTTCTTGAGGGTCGACTCGAACTCCCCCAGAGAATCGTTCTTGGATTCCATAGCGCCCCCTGACGTGACTCAGCCGTTGACGCGTTCGAAGATCTTCTCGATCTTTTCTTTCAACGCCAGCGCAGTGAACGGCTTGACCACGTAACCGTTGACGCCGGCCTGGGCGGCTTCGATGATCTGCTCACGCTTGGCCTCGGCGGTCACCATCAGCACCGGCAGGTGCTTGAGGCGCTCGTCGGCACGCACCGCACGCAGCAGGTCGATGCCGGTCATGCCAGGCATGTTCCAGTCGGTCACGAGGAAGTCGAAGGGCTCGCTGTTGAGCATCGGCAGCGCCGTGTTGCCATCATCGGCCTCTTTGACGTTGGTGAAGCCCAGGTCACGCAACAGGTTCTTGATGATCCGCCGCATCGTCGAAAAGTCGTCAACGATGAGGATTTTCATATCTTTGTTCAATTAGACCTCCAAGCAGTCTTTAACGCGCTCGGCGCCGAGCGCGCGCTCAATCAATTCGGTACAACCTGCAACGACCGCAAAGAAACCTTCACTCAACGCGCCCGCCATTCCCCAAGGCGGCTGCGCAGGCGTGCCGCGCACTGGCTGTGCAACTGGCTGACCCGCGATTCACTAACCCCCAGCACCTCACCGATTTCCTTGAGGTTCAGTTCCTCGTCGTAGTACAGCGCCAGTACCAGGCGCTCGCGCTCCGGCAGGTTGGCGATCGCCTCTGCCAGGGCCGACTGGAAGCGCTCGTCTTCCAGATCACGCGAAGGTTCCAGCTGGCCGCTGGCACCGTCCTCGTGCAGCCCCTCGTGTTCGCCGTCCTGCAACAGGTCGTCGAAACTGAACAGGCGGCTGCCCAAGGTATCGTTCAAAATCCCGTAGTAATCATCGAGACTCAATTGGAGTTCGGCAGCAACCTCGTGATCTTTAGCGTCACGACCGGTTCTGGCCTCAACACTGCGCATCGCGTCACTGACCATGCGCGTGTTTCGATGCACCGAACGCGGCGCCCAGTCACCCTTGCGCACCTCGTCGAGCATCGCACCGCGGATGCGAATACCGGCATAGGTCTCGAAACTTGCGCCCTTGCTGGCGTCGTATTTGTTGGCCACTTCCAGCAGGCCGATCATGCCGGCCTGGATCAGGTCCTCGACCTGCACGTTGGCCGGCAGGCGCGCCAGCAGGTGGTAGGCGATACGCTTGACCAGCGGCGCATAGCGCTCGATCAGCTCGTACTGGGCATCCTTGGATGCCTTGCTGTACATCTTGAAACCGCTCGCACTCATAGTACCGGCCCTGCGCTGGTGGGCTGCACCAGGCGCTCGACGAAGAATTCCAGGTGGCCGCGCGGGTTGGCTGGCAGCGGCCAGCTGTCGACCTTCTGCGCGATGGCCTTGAACGCCAAGGCGCACTTGGAACGCGGGAAGGCTTCGTACACCGCACGCTGCTTCTGCACCGCCTTGCGCACGCACTCGTCGTAGGGCACCGCGCCCACGTATTGCAGGGCGACGTCGAGGAAGCGGTCGGTGACCTTGGTCAGCTTGGCGAACAGGTTGCGCCCCTCCTGGGGGCTCTGCGCCATGTTGGCCAGCACACGGAAACGATTCATGCCGTAGTCGCGGTTGAGCAGCTTGATCAGGGCATAGGCATCGGTGATCGAGGTGGGCTCGTCGCACACCACCAGCAGCACTTCCTGCGCGGCGCGGACAAAACTGACCACCGAGTCACCAATACCCGCAGCGGTGTCGATCACCAGCACGTCGAGGTTGTCGCCGATCTCGCTGAACGCCTGGATCAGCCCGGCATGCTGGGCTGGCGCCAGGTGCACCATGCTCTGGGTACCCGATGCCGCCGGCACGATACGCACCCCGCCCGGGCCTTGCAGGAGGACATCGCGCAGCTCGCAACGGCCCTCGATGACATCGGCCAGGGTTCGCTTGGGCGTCAGGCCCAGCAGCACGTCGACGTTGGCCAGGCCCAGGTCGGCATCCAGCAACATGACCCGGCGGCCGAGTTCGGCCAGTGCCAGGGACAGGTTCACTGAAACGTTGGTCTTGCCGACGCCACCTTTGCCACCGGTCACGGCGATCACCTGTACGGGATGCATGCTACCCATTTCTGTTCTTTACCTTGTTTCGCGTGGATCCGGTCCACTTGAAGGGTCTCGCTCGGTTCCTTGCAGCACTCATGTTCAACCCGCACGCTTGCCGGGGTTGTGATAGAGGTCAGCGAACATGTCGGCCATGGCTTCTTCGCTGGGGTCTTCCTGCAACTGCACGCTCACTGCCCGGCTTACCAGCTGGTGCTTGCGCGGCAGCTGCAGGTCGTCAGGGATGCGTGGTCCATCGGTCAGGTAGGCAACCGGCAGTTGATGACTGATGGCCAGGCTCAGCACTTCGCCGAGGCTGCCCGTTTCGTCGAGTTTGGTCAGGATGCAACCGGCCAGCCCGCAGCGTTTGTAGCTGTGGTAGGCGGCGGTGAGCACCTGCTTCTGGCTGGTGGTGGCCAGTACCAGGTAGTTCTTGGCGGCGATGCCACGGCTGGCGAGGCTCTCCAGCTGCATGCGCAGGGCCGGGTCGCTGGCTTGCAGGCCAGCGGTATCGATCAGCACCACGCGCTTGCGCAGCAACGGCTCCAGGGCTTGGCCCAGGGACTCGCCCGGGTCGACGTAGGTCACCGGAACGTTGAGGATCCGCCCCAGGGTCTTGAGCTGCTCCTGGGCGCCGATGCGGAAGCTGTCCATGCTGACCAGGGCAATATTCTGCGCGCCGTACTTGAGCACGTAGCGCGCCGCCAGCTTGGCCAGGGTGGTGGTCTTGCCCATGCCGGCCGGGCCGACCATGGCGATCACCCCGCCCTCCTCGATCGGCTCCACCTCGGGTACGTGGATCATGCGCGCCAGGTGCGCCAGGAGCATACGCCAGGCTTGACGCGGCTCTTCGATGCCACCGGTCATGTCGAGCAGCTCACGGGCGATGGGCCCGGACAAGCCAATACGTTGCAGGCGGCGCCACAGGTTGGCCTGTTGCGGCTGGTTGCCTTGCAGCTGGCTCCAGGCCAGCGAGCCGAGCTGCACTTCGAGCAGCTCGCGCAGGCCAGAGAGTTCCGAGCGCATGGCGTCGAACAGACGCGGGTCGACCGGCGCGGGCGTCGGCGCCTTGACGGCTGCTGGCGGCAGTTCCACATGAGGTTCGATCAGCGGTTCCGAGGCGGTCAGCGAAAGGCCGGCAAACAGCTGGCGGTTACCTTCCTCAGTCTCTTTGCGGCTGCCGAGCTCCGCCTGGGCGGTGGCGATACGCGACTGCGTCTTGCGCAGCTCGTCCTCGAGTTCGGCATTGGGCACGCGCGGGGCCAGCGCGGACAGCTTGTAGTCCAGCGCGGCGGTCAGTTCGACGCCACCGGCGATACGCCGGTTGCCAATGATAGCGGCATCAGCGCCCAGCTCATCGCGGACCAGTTTCATGGCCTGACGCATGTCGGCGGCGAAAAAACGCTTAACTTGCATAACCCACTACCTCAGCCATTAGGGCCCACGGTGGCAACGATGGTGACTTGCTTGTTGTCCGGTATTTCCTGATACGCAAGGACATGCAGGTTCGGTACGGCAAGACGGCCGAAGCGCGACAGCATGGCGCGGATCGGGCCAGCCACCAGAAGGATGGCAGGTTGACCTTGCATCTCCTGGCGCTGCGCCGCTTCGATCAGTGAACGCTGCAGCTTCTCGGCCATGCTCGGCTCCAGGAGAACACCGTCTTCCTGGCCCTGCCCGGCCCGTTGCAAACTATTGAGCAAGATCTGTTCCAACCTTGGCTCCAAGGTGATCACAGGCAGCTCCGACTCAGTGCCGACAATGCTTTGCACGATGGCGCGACACAATCCGACGCGCACCGACGCCACCAGCGCGGCGGTATCTTGACTCTTGGCGGCGTTGTTCGCGATGGCCTCGGCAATGCTACGAATATCGCGCACCGGCACTTGCTCGGCAAGCAACGCCTGAAGGACCTTGAGCAAGCCCGACAAGGAAATGACACCCGGCACCAGCTCCTCGGCGAGCTTGGGCGACGCCTTGGCCAGCACTTGCAGCAGTTGCTGCACTTCCTCGTGGCCGATCAGCTCGTGGCAATGCTTCTGCAGGATCTGGTTGAGGTGGGTGGCAACCACGGTACTGGCGTCCACCACGGTGTAGCCCAGCGACTGCGCCTGGGCGCGCTGAGCGATGTCGATCCACACCGCTTCCAGGCCGAATGCCGGGTCGCGCGCGGCGATACCGTTGAGGCTGCCGAACACCTGCCCGGGGTTGATCGCAAGTTCGCGGTCCGGGTAGATCTCGGCCTCGGCCAGGATCACCCCCATCAGCGTCAGGCGGTAGGCACTGGGTTGCAGGTCGAGGTTGTCGCGAATGTGCACGGTGGGCATGAGAAAGCCCAGGTCCTGGGACAGCTTCTTGCGCACCCCCTTGATCCGCGCCAGCAACTGGCCGCCCTGGTTGCGGTCTACCAGGGGAATCAGCCGGTAGCCGACTTCCAGGCCAATGGTGTCGATCGGCGTCACGTCGTCCCAGCCCAGCTCCTTGGTTTCCATGGCGCGTTGCGGCGAGGGCAGCAAATCCTGCTGGCGCTGGGCTTCCTGCTGGGCCACGACCTTGGCCTTCTGTTGTTTCTTCCACACCAGGTACGCACCACCGCCAGCCAACACGCCCAGGCTGATGAAGGCCACGTGTGGCATGCCGGGTACCAAGCCCATGATGATCATCAGCGCGGCGGACACTGCCAGGGCCTTGGGCGAATCGAACATCTGCCGGTTGATCAGCTTGCCCATGTCCTCGGAGCCCGAGGCACGGGTGACCATGATGGCGGCCGCAGTGGACAGCAGCAGCGAAGGCAGCTGCGCCACCAAACCGTCACCGATGGTCAGCAGGGCGTAGATCTTGCCGGCTTCGCTGAAGGTCATGCCGTGCTGCAGCATACCGATGAGCATGCCGCCGATGAGGTTGATGAACAGGATCAGCAGGCCGGCGATGGCGTCACCGCGCACGAATTTGCTGGCACCGTCCATCGAACCGTAGAACTCGGCCTCCTGGGCCACCTCGGCGCGGCGCGCCTTGGCCTGGGCCTGATCGATCAGGCCGGCGTTGAGGTCGGCGTCGATGGCCATCTGCTTGCCCGGCATGGCGTCGAGGGTGAAGCGCGCGCTCACCTCGGAGATACGCCCGGCACCCTTGGTGACCACCACGAAGTTGATGATCATGAGGATGGCGAACACCACCGCACCGACCACGTAGTTACCGCCGATCACCACCTCGCCGAAGGCCTGGATCACCTTGCCCGCGGCATCATGGCCGTCCTGGCCGTGCAGCAGCACCACGCGGGTGGAGGCCACGTTCAGCGCCAGGCGCAGCAGGGTCGCGACCAGCAGGATGGTGGGGAAGGCGGCGAAGTCCAGCGGGCGCAGGGCATACACGCAGACCAGCAGGACCACGATCGACAGGGCGATGTTGAAGGTGAAGAACACGTCCAGCAGGAACGGCGGGATCGGCAACATCATCATTGCCAGCATGACCAGCAGCAACAGCGGCACGCCCAGGTTGCCTCGACCGAGGCCTGCCATGTTGTTGCGGGCATTGCTGATTAACTGGGAGCGATCCACCGCGATTCCTCTTCAAGCAAAACTTTGACGCCTGGACGGCGCTTGGGCGTGGCTTTGCAAGAAGCTTTCCAACTTTTGCAGGTAGTAGGATCACGGGCGGTGAATGGCTCAAGATCGCGGGTTGCATCGCAATGATGCCAGGAGCCGGAACATTAGCCTCGCTCCCTGATCTGATCGAGACTACCCTGGCGGCGAATCAATGACTTCAACCTCACGGCTGTTTGGAAAGGACACTATGGATCACCGAGTCATCATCGTAGGTGCGGGCATTACCGGAACGGCAATGGCCCGCGCGCTCAGCGCGAAAGGCATTGACGCAGTCGTGGTCGAGAAACGCACCGTGGCTGCGGACGACGGCCTGGCAATCAACCTGCCGGGCAACGCTATCGCGGCGCTTGATCGCCTGGGCCTCGCCGAGGATGTGACCCGGCTTGGCATGCCTGTACGCCGACGTGAGTACCGCACAGCCTCGGGGCGCCTGCTGTTCCAGGTTGACGAGGACGCGTTCTGGGGCGAGTCCATGCGACCGCATGCGATGCTGCGAGGGGACTTGCTGCGCATGCTCGGCAGCGGCCTCGAGGAAACCTCGATACTGCGCGGCAGCGGCATCGCCCGACTGGAACAAGACCAGCGGACAGTCACCGCAACCCTGGAAAACGGCCACACACTCAACGCCGAACTGCTGATCGGCGCGGACGGTGTTCACTCGCTGACGCGCGAGGCCATGGGGCTGGGCGAGCAACGCAAACCCTCGCTGATTGGCAGTGCGAGCTGGCGCTTCATGGTGCCCAACCCAGGCGTGGACTGCTGGACCGTGTTTGCCTCTGGCGGCACGGTGATCCTCTTGATGCCGGTGAACCAAGGCCAAGCCTACGGCTGGGCCATGACCGAGCAGCCCTCGAACGGGGACGCTCCGGCGGTCCTGGAAAACGCCTTCGCCAACTTCCCGAGCGTGGTTCGCCAAGCGATCGGCGCAGCGCTGGCAGAGCCTTCACGCCTCTACCATTCGCCGCTGCTCGACGTTCGTACAGGCGATTGGTCTCGCGGTCGTATCGTGCTGGCCGGCGACTCGGCCCATGCCATGGCGCCGGTCTGGGCACAGGGCGCGGCGCTCGGCCTGGAGGACGCCCTGGTGCTGGCGCAAGAGCTGTCCGACACCTCGGACTGGATCGAGGCCATTAACAAATACGAGGCGCGGCGCAAACCTCGCGCCGCCCATGTACAGGCCGCCACCGACGGCATGTCGCGCGCCGCCAAGCTGCCGCAATGGCTTCGTTCGCTGGTCTTGCCCATCGTAGGGCCGAAACGCTACGCCTCGACGTACGAGCCGCTGAAAAACAGGGCGTGATCAACAGGCGCGAGGTTCAACTATCGCGCTGCAGATCCGGCGGAATCGGCAGGTCCGACTTGAGCGGGTCAGGCGCCTTGCCCTTGCCGGCGCGGTACTGGCGGATCTGGAACACGTACGCCAGCACCTGCGCCACCGCCAGGTACAGCCCCGCCGGGATCTCGCTCTCAAGCTCGGTGGAGTAGTAGATCGCCCGCGCCAGTGCGGGCGACTCGAGGATCTGCACCTTGTGCTCCACGCCGATCTCGCGGATTTTCAGCGCCACAAAATCGGTGCCCTTGGCCAGCAGCAGCGGCGCCGCCCCGCCCTTCTCCGGGTCGTACTTGAGGGCGACGGCGTAGTGGGTCGGGTTGGTGATGATGACGTCGGCTTCCGGGACCGCAGCCATCATCCGTCGCTGTGACATCTCGCGCTGCACCTGGCGGATGCGCTGCTTGACCTCAGGCTTGCCCTCGGTGTTCTTGTACTCGTCGAGCACTTCCTGCTTGGTCATCTTCAGCTTGTTGTGCGCCTGCCACATCTGGAACGGCACATCCACGGCTGCGATCAACAACAGGCTCGCCGCCATCCACAAGGTGCTCCAGCCGACCACCTGGATGCTGTGAATGATCGCCATCTCCATCGGCTCGTTGGCGATCGCCAGCAACGCCTCGCGGTCGTGGGCCAGCACCACGACCGCCACGATCAGCACCAGGAAGAACTTGGCGACGGCCTTGAGCAGTTCGGTCAGCGAATGCAGCGAAAACATCCGCTTGATCCCCGCCAAGGGGTTCATGCGGCTGAACTTCGGTTGCAACAGCGAGCCCGAGAACAGGAAACCGCCCAGGGCGATCGGGGCGATCAGCGACAACACGAACAACAAAATCAATACGGGCTGGCTCGCCCAGATGGCCATTTTGCCCGAGGTCAGCAAGAGCGCGCCCATGGCGTCCTGATTGAGCACCATCTCACGCGTTAGCGAGAAGCTCATGCGCATCAGGTCCATCATCGTCTCGGCCATGAAACCACCGAAAATCAGCAGGCCAGCCGCTCCACCCAAGGTCACCGCGAAGGTGTTGAGCTCCTTGGAACGCGCCACCTCACCTTTTTCGCGCGCGTCGCGCTTGCGCTTGTCGGTGGGTTCCTCTGTCTTGTCCTGACCGCTCTCGCTCTCTGCCATGCTCGCTAGGCCCGTGCCAGTTCACGCAACCACTGCAGCGCTTCGCTGGCCAGCAGTTGGTAGTGCGAAAGAATGTCCGCCAGCCCGACCCAGAAGATGCCAAGCCCCAGCACTACGGTCAGCGGAAAGCCAATGGAGAAGATGTTCAACTGCGGCGCCGCGCGGGTCATCACGCCGAAGGCGATGTTGACCACCAGCAGCGCCGCGATCACCGGCAGGATCAACAGCAGGCCGGCGCCCAGCACCCACCCCAGGCGCCCGGCGATTTCCCAGAAATGCGTGACCACCAGGGCATTGCCGATCGGCAGCGTGGTGAAACTCTCGGTAAGCACTTCGAACACCACCAGGTGGCCATTCATCAGCAGGAACAGCACGCTCACCAGCATGGTCATGAACTGCCCCACCACCGCCACGTTGACGCCGTTGGCCGGGTCGATCATCGAGGCGATCGCCATACCCATCTGCACCGCAATGATCTGGCCGGCGACGACGAAGGCCTGGAACAGCATCTGCAACGAGAACCCGAACAACGCACCGACGATGATCTGCTCGGCACACAACAACAAGCCACGCAGGCTCAAGGGCTCGAATTCAGGGATCGGCGGCAGGCTCGGCACGATCACCACGGTGATGGCCACCGACACGTAGAGGCAAATGCGTGTCGGCAACATGCGCGTACCGAAGATCGGCATGGTCATCAGCACCGCCGTCACACGAAACAGCGGCAGCATGAACGTGGCGACCCAGGTGCCGATCTGCGCAGCGCTCAGCTCCAGCATGGCGGCCTCACCCGATCAACTGCGGAATGCTGGTGTACAGGCCGGTGAAGTACTCCATGAACTTCTGCACCAGCCAGGGCCCGGCGAAGATCAAGGTCACCAGCATCACCAACAGGCGCGGCAGGAAGCTCAGGGTCTGTTCGTTGATCTGCGTGGCGGCCTGGAAAATCGCCACCACCAGGCCCACCAACAGGCTCGGCACCACCAGCACTGCAACCATCAGCGCGGTCAGCCACAGGGCTTCGCGAAACAGGTCGACGGCAACTTCGGGGCTCATGGGCAACTCTCCTTGAGGGCGTCAGACGCCGCCGAAACTACTGGCGAGGGTACCCATGATCAGCGCCCAGCCGTCGACCAGCACGAACAGCATGATCTTGAACGGCAGCGAGATGATCAGCGGCGACAGCATCATCATACCCATGGCCATCAGCACACTGGCGACCACCATGTCGATGATCAGGAACGGGATGAAGATCATGAAGCCGATCTGGAAGGCCGTCTTCAGCTCGGAGGTGACGAACGCCGGCACCAGGATGGTCAGCGGCACCTGGTCGGGCCCTGCGATGTCGGTGCGCTTGGACAGGCGCATGAACAGGTCCAGGTCGCTTTGCCGGGTTTGCGCCAGCATGAAGTCCTTCAAAGGTCCCTGGGCCCTGTCGATGGCCTGCTGGGCAGTCATCTGCTCGTTCAGGTAGGGCTGCAGGGCATCGCGGTTCACCCGGTCGAACACCGGCGCCATGATGAACAGGGTGAGAAACAGCGCCATGCCGGTGAGCAACTGGTTCGAGGGTGTCTGCTGCAAGCCCAGGGCCTGGCGCAGGATGGAGAAGACAATGATGATGCGGGTGAAGCTGGTCATCAGGATGACGAACGCCGGGATGAAGCTCAGCGCCGTCATGATCAGCAGGATCTGCAAGCTGACCGAGTATTCCTGCTGGCCGTCCGCCCCGCTGGACAAGGTGATGGCCGGGATCGACAACGGGTCGGCGGCCAGGGCCAGCGGCGCCAGCATCAGCAGCGCCAGGGTCAACAATATGCGCGGCGCGCCGATCATCACGTCTTGTCCTTCTGGTCCTTGCCCATCAGCTCGAGCAGCCGCTGGGCGAATTCCGGCGCCGCCGGGCGCGCATTGGCGGGCATTGGCACAGGCTCCGCCAACACGTGCAAGGCTTCGATATTGCCTGGGCTGTGGCCAATCAGGATCTGCTCCTTGCCCACCTGCACCAGCAGCAACCGGTCACGCGGGCCGATGGCACGGCTGCCGACGATCTCGATCACCTGGCCGCCGCGCGGCGAAGCCACCTGCATGCGCCGCAGCAGCCAGGCCAGGCCGAAGATCAGGCCAACCACCAGCAGCAGGCCGAAGAGCATCTGTGCCAGTTGCCCACCCAACCCACCCGGCGTGCTGCTTGCCGTGGTCGCAACCTTTGCACCCGGCTCGGCGGCGGCCATCGCCACTTCGCTGGCCAGCAAGGCGCCCACGGCCGTCACGGCCCGCATCAAGCGCTTCATTCAGCGCAGCTTCTTGATACGTTCGCTGGGGCTGATCACGTCGGTCAGGCGGATGCCGAACTTCTCGTTGACCACTACCACTTCGCCATGGGCGATCAAGGTGCCGTTGACCAGTACGTCCAGCGGCTCACCCGCCAGGCGATCGAGCTCGATCACCGAGCCCTGGTTCAATTGCAGCAGGTTGCGGATGTTGATCTCGGTGCTGCCCACTTCCATGGAAATGCTCACCGGGATATCCAGGATCACGTCCAGGTTCGGGCCTTCGAGGGAGACGTTCTCGTTCGAGCGCGGCGAGCTGGCGAACTCCTCCATCGGCAGGCGCCCGGCGCCGGAGGCCTTGGCATCGGCGGCCAGCAGTGCGTCGATGTCGGATTGGCCGGCATCGCCGGTTTCTTCCAGGGCTGCGGCCCACTCGTCGGCCAGCGCCTGGTCTTCCGAAGAAGTGATCTCGTTTTCGTTAGCCATGATTTCCTCGACAAACATTCAATACGGGGTTGCGAACGACACGCCGTCAGCGGCGGTCGATCGGGTCGATGATCTGCAGCGACAGGGTGCCCTTGTGCGAGCCCAGCCGCGCCTTGAACGACGGCACGCCGTTGGCGCGCAGCACCAGGTGGTCCGGCAACTCCACCGGGATCACATCGCCGGGCTGCATGTGCAGGATGTCGCGCAGCTTGAGCTGGCGACGGGCGACGGTGGCCGAAACCGGTACGCTGACATCCAGCACGTCTTCGCGCAGGGCCTTGACCCAACGCTCGTCCTGGTCGTCCAGGTCGGACTGGAAACCGGCGTCGAGCATCTCGCGCACCGGCTCGATCATCGAGTACGGCATGGTCACGTGCAGGTCGCCGCCACCGCCGTCGAGCTCGATATGGAAAGTCGATACCACCACGGCCTCGCTGGGGCCGACGATGTTGGCCATGGCCGGGTTGACCTCGGAGTTTATGTACTCGAAGTTGACCGGCATGATCGCCTGCCAGGCTTCCTTGAGGTCGATGAAGCACTGGTCCAGCACCATGCGCACCACGCGCAGCTCGGTGGGGGTGAACTCCCGGCCTTCGATCTTGGCGTGGCGGCCATCGCCGCCGAAGAAGTTGTCCACCAGCTTGAACACCAGCTTGGCGTCGAGGATGAACAACGCCGTGCCGCGCAGCGGCTTGATCTTGACCAGGTTGAGGCTGGTGGGCACATACAGCGAGTGCACGTATTCGCCGAACTTCATCACCTGCACGCCGCCCACCGCCACGTCCGCAGAGCGGCGCAGCAGGTTGAACATGCTGATGCGGGTGTAGCGGGCGAAACGCTCGTTGATCATTTCCAGGGTCGGCATACGACCACGGACGATCCGATCCTGGCTGGTCAAATCGTAGCTTTTGACACCACCGGGTTCACCAGCGCTCTCGGTCTGCACCAGCCCATCGTCGACGCCATGCAACAGGGCATCGATCTCATCCTGGGACAGCAGGTCTTGCACGGCCATCTATGTGCTCCTACTGCAATACGAAATTGGTGAACAGCAGCTGGTCGATGACCGGCTTGCCGACTTCCTTCTGCGCCACTTCCTGGACCACCGCGGTGGCCTTCTGACGCAGCATTTCCTGACCCACGGCACTGCTGGACAAGGTGTCAAAGCCTTGGCCGGAGAACATCATCACCAGGTTGTTGCGGATCACCGGCATGTGCACCTTGAGGGCATCCAGGTCGACCTGATTACGCCCTTGCAAGGTGATGCTCACCTGCATGTAGCGCTGACGGCCATTCTGGTTGAAATTGACCACGAAGGCCGGTGCGAGTGGCTCGTAGATCGCGGCGGCCTTGACGTTGGTCTGGGCCGCCTCCGGCGCTGGGGCCGGCTCGCTCTTGTTCATGATGAACCAGGTGGCGCCCACCGACAGGCCCACGGCCAGCAGCAGGGCCAGTACCACCAGCAGGATCAGCTTGAGTTTGCCTTTAGTGGCGGGGTCTTTGACTGCTTCGCTCTTCGCCATGCCAATAATCCGTCGTCCGTCGGGGGTTTCAAGAAGGATGACGTGGCTTGAGCAAGTGTTATGCCAGATTTTGCAGGAGGCGCGCGACGGCGCTCGAACGTATCGCCCTCATCGCGGGACAAGCCCGCGATGAGGGCGACGCTGATGGCTCAGGCGTAATAGTCGATCGCACTGTCGCCGATGACCGTCTGGCGCTCCACCGGCCGCGAAGCATCGGCCAGCTCATCGGCCTCGCCACCCTCCTCGGCACGGCGCGCGGCTACACCGGAGAAGTTCGAGCCGCCCTGCTGGGCCTGCTGTTGCTGCTGCTCACGGGACTGGTCGGCGACGTTCACATCAGGCTGGGCCAACCCTTGCTGGGCGAACAGCTCACGCAGGCGATAGGCCTGGTTATCGAGAGCCTCACGTACGCCAGCGTGGCCACTGATGAAGATGATCTGGGTGGACTGGTCCGTCGCCACATTGACACGAATGTCCAGGCGCCCCAACTCAGCGGGCTCGAGCTGGATATCCGCCGACTTGAGGTTCTGGCTGGACAAGTACATCACCCGGTTCACCAAGCCCTCGCTCCAGGCACCCTGGTTCATCTGCAACGGCTGGTGCAGCGGGTTGCTCGGCGGTACGGCATTGGCGGTCTTCGGCGTGACCGCCTGGGTCAGGTTGGCCAGGCGGTTGGCGAAGTCATCGACACGGGTGTCGCTGGCCGCACCTTTGACATCCTTGAGGCCGTCACCCAGCAGCTCGGTGAAAGCCTTGTCGCCATGCTCGGACTGACCGGCATCGGCCTGGGGCTTGTCGGCCAGGTTCGCCAAGGTATTGACGGCAGCCTGTGCGTTGACGTCGGCGTCAGCCTGCGGTTGTGGAGTGGTTTCGCTGCGGGTGCTGGCGTGCGCGGAGGTGACGCCTTTGGCTTGGGCGTTCTGCTCCAGGGCCAGGCGCAAGGTCGGCAGGTTGGCCAGCGGGTCGGCTTCGGGGTCGAAGGTTTCGGCCGCGGCTTCTTCCGTCACCGGTGGTGGCGCGACGGGCAGCGACGGCTGTTGCGCTACCACAGGCGGCTGCACGGCCGCCTGCAGAACCGGCGCCACTGCCTCGGCCTGGGCCTGGAGCAACTGCCCGCCAGGCAGCGCATCGGTGACCTGGCCGGCGACCAGGCTGGCATCCAGCGAACTGCCCTGGTCAGCCTGCGCCGTATCGCTGACGTCGCTGGCTGGCAAATCATTGCCGCCATCGGCAACCGGCGTTGCCTTGTCGTCAGGCTTGTTGCCGCCCTGGGCAACCTCCGGCTTGCCATTGGGCTTGTCGTTGGGCTTGGCCTGCGGCGCCTTGTCGTCACGTGCAGGCACGGCATCGCGGGCCTGCTTGGCCATCACCTTGTCGAAGCTCGCGGCCTGGCTGGCTGGGGCTTGCAGGATTTTATCCGGCGCACTGACGGACGGGCGCGAGGCTACGCTCGCGGGCCCGCTTTGCAGTAATGGGTTGGGTGCGACAGGCATGAAAAAGGTCTCCGCGCCAGAAACAGAAGAAGCGTCTGGAGCTTAGAGAGGCAAAACTCGCGCCAGGTTTTGCACTAGCCCGCAGATACGCGTTGTCGCTCGCTGCGGTAGAAGCGTTGCACTTCGAGAAATTCCTGGTCGATGCGGTTGATCAGGTCCTCGATGCCATACAGCGGTTGCTGGCGCACCCGCTCTTCAAGCTGCTGGCACAGCCGCGCCAGGCCCACTGCGCCCATGTTGCTGCTGCTGCCCTTGAAGCTGTGCGCCGCCAGGCCCAGCTCGTCGGCGTCCTTGGCTTCGTGCAGCTGGTTCAGGCGCCGCTCGGAATCTTCCAGGAAGGTTTCCAGCAATTGCAGATAACCATCTTCCATGACCTCCTGCAGGTCGCTGAGGACTTTGTGATCGATATTCATGTCAGTCACTTGTTCGCTCCTTGATCAAGCCGAATTATGCCTGAGCCTTCACAGGGCTCACCAGGCAAACACCACACGCGCCAGGCGCCCGTCTTCCAGCCATTCGGCCTGCGGGCAAAGGCAGCGCACCAGGTTCAGGCCGCGCCCGCAAAAACCTTGCTCCTGCAGGGGGCGCGACAATACCTTGGCCACGTCGAAACCCGCACCACTGTCGCGGACCTCGATAATAAGACGCCCACCCCGCCCAAGCGGTTCCACCCTGACGTCGATATGCACCGTGCCATCACGCAAACGCGCCAAACGCTGCTTGCGCGCGTCGTAATAGGTGGCAAAACCCTGGGCATCGCGCTTGAGCTTCGAGTCCAGGCCCAGCACCCCGTGCTCCAGCGCGTTGGAATACAGCTCGCTGAGCACGCTGTACAACTGGCTGCCCAAGGGCCGCAGACCATGGATTTCCTGCAACAACTGGACCACGTAGGGCACCGGGTTGAAGCGTTTCAAGCTGTCGGCCCGCATTTCGAAGGATAGCGACCAATCCAGCGGGCTGGAGCGCCCACTGTCGGAATAGATCATCGGCAACAGCTTCTGGCGCTGCGGGGCGAGCATGCGAATGTCGCACAGGCTGATGTCATCGCGCGCAGCACCGCCGAAACGGGCCAATGCCTGCATCACTTCATCGAACAGCAGCGCCGGGTCGCGGTTGCTCGCCAGCACCGCTTGCAGGCGCTCGACACCAAACAGCTGCTCGTGCCCATCGCCGCTATCGACCACCCCATCGGACAACAACAGCAACCGCTCATCGACGCGCAGCGGCATCACCTCGGTGCTGTCGTCGAATTGCTCCGGCGCCAGGATACCCAGCGGTACATGCCGCGAGGGCAGCGTCGAAAGCACCTCGCCCGACGCCGACAACCGGTAGCCATCGGGCATGCCGCCATTCCACACTTCCACCGTGCCGCGCTGGAAATTCAGGCTGAGCAGCACGGCGCAACAGAACATGTCCACCGGCAGGATGCGCTTGAGCTTGGCGTTCATCTCGCGCAACGTTTCCACCAGGCCGTAGCCCTTGGCGGTCATGCCGTAGAACACTTCGGCCAATGGCATGGCGCCCACCGCCGCCGGCAGGCCATGGCCGGTGAAATCGCCGAGCAGCACATGCATGTCGCCGGTGGGGGTGTAGGCCGCTAACAGCAGGTCGCCGTTGAACAGCGCGTAGGGCGACTGCAGGTAGCGGATATTCGGCGAGCTCAGGCAGCCGGAATGCGCCACCTTGTCGAACACCGCCTTGGCCACGCGCTGCTCGGTGAGCAGGTGATGGTGGTGCCGGGCGATCTGGTCACGTTGCTCCAGCACCGTGGCCTGCAGGCGGCGCAGGCGGTCCATGGCGCGGATCTTGGCATTGAGGATCACCGCGCTGTAGGGCTTGGCCATGAAGTCGTCGCCACCGGCCTCCAGGCAACGCACCAGCGCCTGCTCTTCGTTCAGTGAAGTAAGGAAGATGATCGGCACCAGCGCCTCGCCGGCCAGTGCCTTGATCCTGCGGGCCGCTTCGAAACCGTCCATCACCGGCATCAGCGCATCGAGCAACACCAGCTGCGGGCGCTTTTCGGCGAACAGCGCGACCGCCTGCTCGCCGTTCTCCGCGGTGAACACCTCATGCCCCTGACGCCGGACGATCTGCGCCAACAACAGGCGGTCGGCCGCCCCGTCCTCGGCGACCAGTACGCTCAGCGCCTGGGATGTAGACATGGTTAGCTCAACTGATGTCGAACAGCTTTTCGAAATTGGAGATAGCGAGGATCTTGCGCACATCGGGGCTGGCATGCACCACGCGGATGTCCGACTCGTCGCCGCCGGCGTGATCGCGCAGCAGCAGGAGCATGCCCAGCGCCGAGCTGTCCAGGTAAGTGGCCTCCTTCAAGTCGACCACCACCACCGATGCAGGCTTCAGGTAATGGCGCTCGTAGGCATCCCTGAATTCCTGATGCTTGCCGAAATCGAAACGACCCTTGACCTTGATCGTCAGCTTTCTTTCATCCTGTGAAAAATCAGTTTCGACTGCCATGCGTGCGATTCCTTCGATGATGGCGAATACGTCTTCTCAAGGTGTAGCAGCCCGATGTGGGGCCTGCAAGGGAAGGCTGCGCTGCTACAGGTGCGCCTGGCGTGGCAGGCGCTGGCTCAGCTCATCGAGCAGCTTCTGCTCGCGCTTGTCCTCGGCACGCCGGGCCTCTTCCAGGTAGCGCTGCACCAGCTTGCGCAGGCCTTCCACACGAGCATAGGCCTGCTGCCAGGTGCCGCGGGCGTTGTTGAGGTTGTTCTGGTGCCAGGCCAAGCTCTGGCGCTGCTGGGTCATGGCCGTTTCCAACTGGCCAAGGAAGCGCTGGTAGCTGACCAGCCAGTTGCCATTGACGCCCTGCCCACCGCGGTCGATCCATTGGGCCTGGTAGCCCTCCCGAAAGTGCTCGAGTTCGGCAAGCTTGGCCTGGGCCTGGGCCACCTGCTGCTGGAAGTGGCCCAGGCGCTGGGCGGCCTTGCGCTCGGCGTCCTCGGCCATGTCCACCACCGGCGCCAGGCGCGCGGCTCGCGTAGGCTGAGCCATGGGCTATCAGCCGCCAGCCGTGGGCGATGCGAACACCGCCGCCAGTTCGTCGCGGCTCTGGGCCATGCCGACGTTCTCGTCCAGGCCCTGACGCAGGAAACCCACCAGTTTCGGCTGCAGGGCAATGGCCAGGTCGGTTTCCGGGTCGCCACCGGCCACATAGGCCCCCACGCTGATCAGGTCACGACTCTGCGACAGGCGCGACCACAGTTGCTTGAATTTCTGCGCCTGGCGCAGGTGGTCCGCATCGACCACCTGCGGCATCACCCGGCTGATCGAGGCCTCGATGTCGATCGCCGGGTAGTGCCCTTCTTCGGCCAGGCGCCGCGACAGCACGAAGTGACCATCGAGCACACCGCGCGCCGAGTCGGCGATCGGGTCCTGCTGGTCGTCACCTTCGGACAGCACGGTATAGAACGCGGTGATCGAGCCACCACCGGCCTCGCCATTACCGGCGCGCTCCACCAGCTTGGGCAGCTTGGCGAACACCGAAGGCGGGTAGCCGCGGGTAGCCGGCGGCTCGCCGATGGCCAGGGCGATTTCACGCTGGGCCTGGGCGAAACGGGTCAGCGAGTCCATCAGCAACAGCACGTTCTTGCCCTTGTCGCGGAAATACTCGGCGATACGCGTGCAATACATGGCAGCACGCAGGCGCATCAGCGGCGCATCGTCGGCAGGTGATGCGACCACCACGGAGCGCTTGAGGCCCTCCTCGCCCAGGATGTGCTCGATGAATTCCTTCACTTCCCTGCCCCGTTCACCGATCAGCCCGACCACGATGATCTCGGCTTCGGTGAAGCGGGTCATCATGCCCAACAGCACCGACTTACCGACACCGGTACCGGCGAACAGGCCAAGGCGCTGGCCACGACCGACCGTGAGCAGGCCGTTGATGCTGCGGATGCCGACGTCCAATGGCTGGCTGATCGGGTCGCGGTTGAGCGGGTTGATGATCGGCCCATCCATCGGCACCCAGTCTTCGGCGCGCATGCCGCCCTTGCCGTCCAATGCACGACCAGCACCGTCGAGCACCCGCCCGAGCATGCTCATGCCCATGGGCAGACGGCCGCTGTCATCCAGCGGCACGACCCGCGCGCCGGGTGCGATACCGGCGATACTGCCGACCGGCATGAGGAATACCTTTGAGCCGGAGAAGCCCATCACCTCGGCCTCCACCTGGACCGGGTGGTAGCTGTCGTCGTTGATCACCATGCAGCGGCTACCCACCGCACCGCGCAACCCCTCGGCCTCCAGGGTCAGGCCGACCATGCGCAGCAGACGCCCCTCCACCACCGGCTGCTCAGGCAGCGTTATCGCCTCGGCGTAGGTGCCCAGGCGCTTGCCGAAACTGGTGCGGTCAAGGCGCATCGGGTTCGCCCAATTCGATGGAAAGGTCTGGCGTAGCCGGGTGCAGGGCCTGGTCGTGGAGCTGGTCGAACAGCTGCGACACGGCTTTTTCCATGCGCGTTTCCATGGTGGCGTCGATGCGGCTATGGGCCGTCTCGATACGGCAACCGCCAGGCAGCAGGGCCTCGTCCTCGAGCAGCTTCCAACTCTCCTCATGGCGTTCGCGCAGGGCTTTTGCCTGCTCGAAGTCCTGCGGGTTGAGGTGGATGCGGATGTTGTCGGCCCCCATCGGCAGCAGCTTCAGCGCCTCGCGCAGCACGTGGGTGATCTGGCTGGAGTCGGTGCGCAATTCGCGGCAGATCACCTGGCGGGTGAGGTGCGCAACCAGGTGCACCAAGGTCTGCTCGATCTGCTTGTCCTGCTCGGCGATCGGATCGAGCAGGTGCGTCATCAGTTGCTTGAGGTCGGCAAGCCTGGCCGCCAAGGCCACCTCGGCCTCCTGGCGAACCTTGATCTGGGTACTGTGGAAACCCTCGCGCTCGCCGGTGGCGAAACCTTCGTTGTAGGCCTCCTGGCGAATGGCTTCGAGCTCTTCGAGGGTCAACGGCTGGACTTCCTCCAGCGGTATCTCCTCGACTTCCTCCTCGATCACCTCGGGCTCGGGTTCAGGCTCGGGCTCAGGGTCGAAACTGGGCAGCGTCCAGACGTCGACACCCTCGAGGTCGCGGGCGCGGATCAGGTCACTGAGGTGTTCTTTGGTGGACATGCTGTCAGATTCTCAAACCAGGTTCGACCGACGCGGTCCCTGTAGGAGCGGGCTTGCCCGCGAACGCGTCAGCAGGAACAACGCTTCGCCTGACCTGGCGCCTTCGCAGGCAAGCCCGCTCCCACACGGGGTAGCGCCAGTCGACAGGCATACACGAAGCCGCTTAGATCATTTCCTCGGCGCCCTTGCCGCCGAGCACGATCTCGCCGGCCTCGGCCATGCGACGGGCAATGGTGAGGATTTCCTTCTGCGCCGTCTCCACGTCGCTGACCCGCACCGGGCCCTTGGCTTCGAGGTCGTCGCGCAGCAGTTCCGAGGCACGCTTGGACATGTTCTTGAAGATCTTGTCCTTGACCCGCTCGTCGGCACCCTTGAGCGACACCACCAGCACGTCGGAAGACACTTCGCGCAGCAGCGCCTGGATACCGCGGTCGTCGACATCGGCCAGGTTGTTGAAGACGAACATCAGGTCTTCGATCTGCTCGGACAGGTCGGAATCGATCTCGCGGATCGAGTCCATCAGCTGGCCTTCCACGGAGCTGTCGAGGAAGTTCATGATGTCGGCAGCGCGCTTGATACCACCCAGGGTGGTGCGCGCAGCGTTGGAGTTGCCCGAGAACTGCTTCTCGAGAATCTGGTTCAGTTCCTTGAGCGCCGCTGGCTGCACGGTATTGAGCGACGACACGCGCAGGACGATGTCCAGGCGCACCTTGTGGTCGAAATTGCTCAGCACTTCACCGGCCTGGTCGGGGTCGAGGTAGGCGACCACGATGGCCTGGATCTGCGGGTGCTCGTAGCGGATCACGTCGGCGACGGCGCGCGGCTCCATCCACTTGAGGCTGTCCAGGCCGCTGGTGTTGCCACCCAGCAGGATGCGGTCGATCAGGCCGTTGGCCTTGTCCTCGCCCAGGGCCTGGTTGAGCATCTTGCGGATATAACCGTCCGAGCCCACGCCCAGGCTGGTCTGGTCGCCGACGATCTCGACGAACTCGCTCATCACCTGCTCGACCTGCTCGCGGTGCACGTTGCCCATCTGCGCCATGGCCACCCCCACCCGCTGCACTTCCTTCGGGCCCATGTGGCGCAGCACCTGGGCCGCATCGGTCTCGCCCAGGGACAGCAACAGGATCGCCGCCTTGTCGACGCGGCTCAGCTTGGCGGTAACGGCTCGGTTGTCACTCATCGGCGTTGATCCACTCTTTCACGACCTGGGCGACGCGGCCCGGGTCTTCGGCCACCAGGCCCTTGATTGCGTTCAGTTGCGCTTCGTAGCCCTCGGTAGGGCTTGGCAGCAGGATACTGCTCGGGCCGCCAAGGCTGACCCGATCGTTACCCAGCTCGCCGTCCAGGCCGATCATGCCGCCCAGTTCCATGTCGCTGTCGTTGGCCGCACTCTTGTTGCCGCCAGTGATGTTGTTGAGCACAGGGCGCAGCACGCCGAATACCAGCACCAGGATGAACAGCACACCCAGCACTTGCTTGACGATGTCCCAGAACCATGGCTGCGAGTAGAACGGAATGTCTACCAGCGCCTCACCACGGTCTGCGGAGAACGGCACGTTGATCACCGTCACGCTGTCGCCACGGCTGGCATCGAAGCCCACCGCGTCTTGTACCAAGCGGGTGAAGCGTGCCAGGTCCTCGGCGCTCCAGGGGGTGTTGGTGGCTTCGCCGGTTGCAGCGTCGAGCTTGACCTGGTCGTCCACTACCACGGCCACCGACAGGCGGGTCAGGCGACCTTGCTGCTGGCGGGTGTGGCTGATCGAGCGGTCCAGCTCGAAGTTCTTGGTGCTTTGCGTGCGCTTGTCGGACGGATAAGGCGCGAGCATCGGCTGGCCGGTGGCCGGGTCCATGATCTGCTGGCCGTTGGCATCCACCAGCGGCTGGCCGGGCTGGATGGCACCCGCAGGCGTAGCAGTGCCGGTGGCGTTTTCCGGCGCGTTGGCGCCGGCTGGCGGCTGGTTGCTCAGTGCACCCGGTACGCCCTGCGGGCCTTGGCTGCTGGCACGCTGCTCGTTGACCGCCTGCTCGCTGCGCAGGGCCGGCTGGTCGGGGTTGAACTGCTCGGAGGTGGACTCGGTGGCGCTGAAATCGACGTCGGCGGACACTTCGGCCTTGTAGCGGTCGTTGCCCAGCACCGGCAGCAGGATGTTGTGCACACGCTGGGTGAGCATGCCTTCCATGCGGCGGCTGTAGTCGAACTGCTTGCCGGCCATGGTCAGCGCGGTGTCTTGCAGTTGGTCGGAGAGCAGGTTGCCTTTCTGGTCGACCACAGTGACCTGGGACTTGTCCAGTTCCGGCACGCTGGTGGCGACCAGGTTGACGATCGCCATCACCTGGCCGGCTTCCAGGGCACGGCCCGGGAACAGCTCGACCAGTACCGAGGCGCTGGGCTTGCGTTCGTCACGCACGAACACCGAGCTTTTCGGGATCGCCAGGTGCACACGTGCGGCCTTGACGTTGTTCAGGCTGGAAACGGTACGCGCCAGTTCGCCTTCCAGGCCACGACGGTAGCGGGTGGCTTCCATGAACTGGCTGGTGCCCAGACCCTGCTCTTTATCGAGGATCTCGAAGCCGATGTTGCCATCGCTGGGCGCCACACCCGCCGCGGCGAGCTTCAGGCGCGCACGGGAAAGATCGTCGGCCTTGACCAGCAGCGCGCCGGAATTGGGCTCGACGGTATAGGGAATGTCGGCGGCGGCCAGGGTTTCCATGACCTGCTTGGTGTCCATCCCGGCCAGGCTGCCGTACAGCGGACGGTAGTCCGGCTGCTGCGACCAGAGCACGACGGCAAAGCCGATCGCCACGCTGGCGGCCAACCCGACCAACAGGCCGACCTGACGCAACATGGGCATCTGCGAGATGTTTTCCAGGAACGCCATGCCGAACAGCGGCGGCTTTGCCGCTGGCGGGCCGCTCTTGGCGGGGGCGTTATCGACGACTGCTTCGGCCATGACTCAATTCGTCCTCAAACCGGCATCTGCATGATGTCTTGGTACGCTTGCACCAGCTTGTTGCGCACCTGGGTCAGGGCCTGGAACGAGACACTGGCCTTTTGCGAGGCGATCATCACGTCAGTGAGGTCGACGCCGCTCTTGCCGATCTCGAAGGCATTGGCCAGCTGGTTGGAGGCCTGCTGGGTGTCACTGACCTTGTTGATGGCCTGGCCGAGCATGTCGGCAAAGCTGCTCTGCCCCGGTGCCAGTTCAGGCGCCGCAGTGACCTTGGGCAGCGACATGGCATCGGCCTGCATGGCGCGCATGTCCAACATCAGACGATTGAATTCAACACCTTGGCTCATGAATCTCTCTCTCCGGCGGCCGCATTTTTTTGACACTCATGCGGCGGATACGCTGAAGCTAGCAACAAGAATGCCAGCCGCGCCGCGATAGCTTAAAACCCTTGTCAGCCGTACAGGCTGGCCTCTACGTCGAGCCCTGCATCGCGCATCTGCGCCAGCTTGTAGCGCAGCGTTCGCGGGCTGATCCCGAGGCGCTCGGCGGCTTCCTTGCGACGACCGCGCTCGGCGCGCAAGGTGTCGATGATCATCTGGAATTCATGGCGACGCATATCGTCGCCCAGGCCACTGGACTCGGCGCTGGTTTCGAGAGATGATATCTCAATGACATCATCCACACTATTCGACAATGGAATGGCGCCGGCCAGACAGAAATCCGCCGCCTCGATCACCCCGCCCTGCTGCAGGATCAACGCCCGCTGCAAGGCGTTGTCCAGCTCACGCACGTTGCCAGGCCAGGCGTAGCCCTGCAGGCAGTCGCGCGCCTGCGCCGACAAGCGCACCGGTGCGTGTTTCATCTTGCTCACATGGCGATTCAGCAGGCGCTCGGCCAGCGGCAGAATATCGGCACTACGCTCGCGCAATGGCCGCCAGGCGAGTGGGAAAACCGACAACCGATAGAACAGGTCTTCACGGAAGCGTCCAGCGGCGACTTCGCCAGCCAGGTCGCGGTTGGTGGTGGCCACCACGCGAATATCCAGGGCGATCGGCTTGCGCCCCCCCACCCGCTCCACTTCACGCTCCTGCAACACGCGCAGCAGCTTGGCCTGCAACCCCAACGGCATTTCCGAAATTTCGTCGAGCAGCAAGGTGCCACCTTCGGCCTGCTCGAATTTGCCTGCCTGAGCGGCAATGGCACCGGTGAAGGCGCCCTTCTCGTGGCCGAACAGCGTGGCCTCGAGCATGTTGTCCGGGATCGCCGCGCAGTTGATTGCCACGAAGGGATTCGCCGCGCGCGCCGACTGTTGGTGGATATAGCGCGCCAGCACTTCCTTGCCGGTGCCCGACTCACCCGAGATCAACACCGTGGAGTCGCTACGCGCCACCCTTGCCGCCAACTCCAGCAACTGCCGACTGGCAGGCTCCGCAGCCACAGGCCCCTGCTCGTCGGATGCCACATGCCCCGCGCCGTGGCGCTCGACCAGGCTGAGCAGGGCCTTGGGCTCGAACGGCTTGACCAGGTAATCTGCCGCACCTTGGCGCATGGCCTCCACCGCGCGCTCTACTGCCGCATGGGCGGTCATCAGCAGCACCGGCAACTGCGGGTGATGGCGGCGCAGTTGGGCCAGCAACTGGTGGCCGTCCATGCCAGGCATGTTCACATCACTGACCACCAAGCCATAGGCATCTTGCGCCACTGCCTGCAACGCCTCTTCGGCACTGCCCACGGCGCGGTGCTCGAAGCCGCCGATTTCCAAGGTGTCGGACAGCGCCTGACGCAGAACTCGGTCATCCTCGACCAGCAATACCTTGACCATCATGCCTCCTGCGAAGATTGCGCAACGATCAGCGGCAATACCACCCGTACGCAGGTGCCACGCCCCACTTTCGAACGCAGCGCCAGCTCGCCCTGGTGCGCGCGCACAACCGCCTTGACCACGGCCAGGCCAAGCCCGGTACCTGTCGATTTGGTGGTGAGGAAAGGCTCGCCCAGGCGTGCCAGCAATTGCCCATCGATCCCGCTGCCTGCATCACTGACACACAGGTGCAGGTTTTGCTCGCGACGGTACAGGTGCACCTTCAGCCGCGCAGGTTCAGGGCTGGCTTGCAGGGCGTTGTCGATCAAATTGAGCAAGGCACCGACCAGGGTATCGCGGTTGCACAGCAGCTCACCCAGGTGGGTGTCGCACTGCCAGCGCACCGAATGCCCCTGCACATGGGATTGCGCCGCCTGCTGAAGCGCCTGGAACAACGCCTTGGGCGTCACGCGGTCGCCCAGCGGCAGCTCGCCGCGGGCGAACACCAGCATGTCGCGCACCTGGTGCTCGAGCTCGTGCAGGCGCTCCTTGAGCTGGGTGGCAAAGCGTTGACGGGTCTGGGCCGGCAGTTGCTGCTCGTCATCGGCCAGGTGGCCTGCATAGAGCATGGCGGCAGACAAGGGAGTGCGGATCTGGTGAGCCAGGGACGCCACCATGCGCCCCAGCGCCGACAGGCGCTCATGGCGCGCCAGCTGGCCTTGCAAGCGGCGGGTTTCGGTGAGGTCGTTGAGCAATACCAGTTGGCCAGGCTCGGCATCCAGCGAGCGCGTGGCAATGGACAATCGACGGCCATCGCGCAGCGAGACCTCGTGGCCGTCATCCTCGCGCGGCGCGAAGCTGCGGGCGATAACCTGGCGCCACAGCTCCCCCACCAAGGGTTCGCCCAGCAAATCGCACGCTGCCGGGTTGGCCTCGCGCACCAGCCCCTGGCCATCGATGACGATCACACCGCCCGGCAGCAGGTCGAGCAGGTTCTGCAAACGATTGGCCAGACGTTCCTTTTCACCCAGCTCGGCCATGCGCTGGGCGCTGACCACCGCCAGCTCGCCCTTGAGCTCGCTGACCCGCGCCTCGAGCATGCTGTAGGACTCGCTGAGCTGGCCGGAGACCTGGTTGAACAGGGCAAAGGCTTGTTCAAGACCCTGACGGCTTTCCTGCTCGGCCGGGGTGCGCGCCTGCGGGTCTTGGGCTCGGGAAATCTGGGCGAACTGTGGCATCGTGCTTTCTCGCGTGGCCACCGTCATAAAAACGGTATGTTGCCAGCGGTGTAGCAAAGGCCGTGCCGGACCCCAAAAAACAAGGGCCGCTAAGCGGCCCTTGTTCATGCGAGGACGTTACTCGTCGACCGCATCTTCGCCGTCGCGACGGCTCATGCCGTACTTGCGCATCTTCTCCACCAGCGTGGTACGGCGAATGCGCAAGCGCTCGGCGGCGCGGGCGACGATACCGTTGGCATCGTCCAGCGCCTGTTGGATCAGCCCCTGCTCCAGGCTACCGAGGTAGTCCTTCAGGTCCAGGCCTTCAGGCGGCAGCATGGCGTGACTGGAGAAGTTCGGCGTGTGGCCATTGATCGCCACGCGCTCCTCGAGGTCGCTGCGCAGGCTGTCTACCAACTGCTCGTCCTCGTCATCGACATAGCGGAACTTCTTCGGCAGCTCGGCCACGCCAATGACCCCGTAGGGGTGCATGATGGCCATGCGCTCGACTAGGTTGGCCAGCTCACGCACGTTGCCCGGCCAGCCATGGCGGCACAGCGACATGATCGACGCCGAGTTGAAGCGAATCGAGCCGCGCTTCTCGTGCTCCATGCGCGAGATCAGCTCGTTCATCAGCAGCGGAATGTCCTCGACCCGCTCGCGCAGCGGCGCCATCTCGATGGGGAAGACATTCAGGCGATAGTACAGGTCTTCGCGGAAGGCCCTTCCTCGATCATGTTCTCGAGGTTCTTGTGGGTCGCGGCAATGATGCGCACATCAATGCTTTGGGTCTTGTTGCTGCCCACGCGCTCGAAGGTACGCTCCTGCAGCACACGCAGCAGCTTGACCTGCATCGGCAGCGGCATGTCGCCGATCTCGTCGAGGAACAACGTACCGCCGTTGGCCAGCTCGAAACGGCCTGCGCGGCTGGTGATCGCACCGGTGAAGGCACCTTTCTCGTGGCCAAACAGCTCGCTTTCCAGCAGCTCCGCCGGAATCGCACCGCAGTTGACCGGCACGAACGGCGCCTCGCGGCGCTTGGAGTGGTAGTGCAGGTTACGCGCCACCACTTCCTTGCCAGTGCCAGACTCACCAAGGATCAACACGCTGGCATCGGTATCGGCCACCTGCTGCATCATCTGGCGCACGTGCTGGATCGCCCGACTGGTGCCCACCAGGCTGCGAAACAGGTTCGGCTCGCGCTGACGACCGCGCTCGCGCGCTTGGTCGTACATTTCGCGATAGACCTGTGCGCGGTGCAGCGAATCGAGCAACTGGCTGTAGCTTGGCGGCATTTCCAGGTTGGAAAGCACGCGACGGCGAAGCTCTTCCGGGAAGTCCGCAGAAGAAATTTCACCTAAAAGCAGGACAGGAAGGAACTCATCCCAGGCCGCCACGGTCTTAAGCACGCCCAGAATGCTGGACGGTGCATTGACAGTGCCGATCAGCACGCAGAGCACCTCGCGGCTCGAGGACAATACCTCGACCGACTGCTGCCAGTCGCTACTGGAACAGGAGAGGTTCTCTTCACCGAGAAAGTTCAGGACCACCGCCAGATCGCGGCGGCGTTCGCTGTCGTCATCGATCAGAAGGATCTTGGTTTCACGCCACATTAAATAGCAACTTCCCTAGTCATATCGGCGCCCGCAGGCAGGCTCGAGATCATTCCGACTGAATGGTCAGTGTTCGGACGTCTGATTGTCGAAAACAGCCACTAGTTAAGTCAAAAAACAGCCCATAGTCAAATTTATGGCGCAAAGCTTTTTGTATCATCCAGCGATCAGCTGAACAGATGGTATACCTTTGCCGCACTTTGCGCCTGACGCATCTGCGTCATTTCGTCGACTATCGATTGACGCTCGCCACTTGCAACCTCGATCAACTGCCCGTAGACCTGCAGCAATTGCTCAAGGCTCGAACGCACTTCAGCCTCGTTGCTGAGCGCTTCGGCCAGCACATCCTCGACGCAAACACGGCACTCAAGGTCAAGCTCACCGACCGCCTGCCAGTCACGACTGGCCAGCGCAGCCAGCAACTCGTCACGCGTGCGCTCGATACGCTCGATTACCTCGCTCATACCACCTCCCGCTTCACAGGGCCGCCGACTAGGCGCCGATCGCGTCCCAGCCTTCCTTGACCGTGACCAGCAAGTCCCTGACCTCATCGAGTATCGACGGGTCATTCTTCATGTTGGCCTCGCTCAGGCGACGCGTCATGTACAGGTAGAGGTTGTCGAGGCGATTGAGCTCGTCGGTCATGTTGTCCCGATCCAGGCCTTCGCGCAGCCCGCCAATGATGCCGATGGCCTTGCCGATGGCGATGCCCTTGCCAGCGATGTCGTTACGCTGCATCGCACCATGGGCCTGCGCGATACGGTCTAGGCCACCCTCCATGAGCATCTGCACCAGACGATGGGGGCTCGCCTCGGAAGTCTGCGCCTGGGCGCCAATCTTCTGATACTGCCGAAGGGCTAACATTGGATTCATGAGTACCTCGTCACCACGGGGTTGCTGTATGACCGGGCTATCGGCGCGGCGTCAAAAAACTTTAGCAAGAATACGAAAAGCCCGGCAGCGCGTCACGCGTTGCCGGGCTTTTGGCGCTGACTTGTAGCACAGGCCGAAGCCTCATGCGGGGTCAGGAGTTCTTCCGCTGGGCGTTCATGGCGTCGAAGAAGGACATCACGCTATCGCGCTGAGCGTTCAACTGGCCGACCAAGGTATCCATGTTGTTGTACTTCTTGGTCAGCGAGCTTTCCAGGTCCTTGATGCGGGCATCCAGCGCGCTCTGCTCCACGCCAAGGCCTTTTTTGGCGACCTCGAGCGTTTTGCTGCGCTCATCCAGCACGCCACCGGTGGTGGAGAAGGGCTCCATGGCCTTGGTCATGCGATTGAGCAGACCGTTTTCACCGTTGAACAGGTTCTGGACTTCTCCACCCAGCCGCTGCTCATTGATCGCCTTGGTGAACGTGGTGCTGTTGAATTCCAGCATGCCACTGCCCTGAACGGTATTGATACCCAGCTGCGAAAGCACGCTGAGCTGCCCCGAACCACCGCTATTGGGCACCACCAGCTCGTTACGCATGGCGGCAAGCATGCCGCGTATCGCAGGGTCGCCTGCCAGGGCCGGCGACTTCCAGTTGCCCTGCGCATCCTTGGTCGAGACGCTGACCGTGTTGACGGCAAGCACCAACGCATTGTAGGCATCGACGAACGACTGCACCGACTTCTTCAGGCCCTCGGTGTTCGCGGAAACGCTGACACTCACCGGCGACAGCGTTTCGGTCTTGGCAAGCAGCTCGAAGGTCATGCCGCTAACGGCGTTATCGACCTTATTGGATTTGCTGGTGAGCTGCATGCCGTCGATTTCGAACACAGCATCCTTGGCCAGCTCGCCTACGCGGCCAGCACCACCACCAGCGGTCATTTCCGCTGCGGGGTCGATGGTCAGCACGCCGGAAACGGAAATGTCCGAACCCTCGCCCATGGTGTCGGAACTGATCACCAGCCGCGAGCCAGTACCGTCGTTGACGACGTTGGCGGTAAAGCCTTTGGAGCCGGCATGGGCGTTGATCGCGTCACGGGTCTGCTGCAACGTGGCATTGGCCGGAATGGCAACGTCGATATTGGTGCCATTCTGGGTGATGGTCAGCGTGCCACCACCGGCGGACACCACGGAGTTTGCGTCAGTGAAACGCTGGCTGGCCACCCGCGACGCCGTGGCCAGCTGGGACACCTGGATCGAATAGCTGCCATTGACCGCCGAAGCGCCGGCGGTGGCCTTGACGTACTTGTCGTTGGAGGAAACAGCCGTCGACCCGAGGAATGCCGGGTTAGTGGTGTCATTGAGCTTCTTCAGCGCGGCAGAGTAGGTCGACAGCGCGTTCTTGAGGTTACCTATCGCCGAAATCGATGCGGTGTTCGCCGACGTACGGCGGTCGAGCTGGCTTTGCTTGGGGGTTTTCTCTGCATCGACCAGGGCCTTCACAATGGCCGTGGTATCGAGACCGGAACCCAGCCCCAAACCCGGTAAAATTGGACTTGCCATTACCTTCTCCTTTTCTGCTCGACGCCGACACGCTGAGGTGCCTCACCAGCACCACGACAACCGTTGAAATGACCTGCGGATCGTCAGACTTTCTCGTCGAAGAGCAGGCTGTTGACACCTTGCATGTTCCGGGCCAACTCCAGCGCGGTTTCCGACGGAATCTGCCGGATAACCTCACCGCTGTCGCGGGCAACGACCTTGACGACCCACGTACCAGTGGAATCATCCACCGAAAATTCCAGGTTGCGCTGCAACGACTGGACGAAATCCTGTATTTCCTTCACGGCCGAGTGTAGCTCGACCTCGCTCTTCGGAGCGTCTTGCTGCGATGCCTTGAAGGCCTGCCCGGAGGCTTTCTCGACCGACTCATCCTTGTAGACGTTGCCAAGAGCCGTAGACATCGGATACGACGGGCTCGACTTTACGCTTATGTCCATCGCACATCACCTCTGAAAGTAAAAAGCGAGGGAGCGTATGCACACCCCCTCGCTGAACTTCATCGCACTATTACTGAAGCAGTTTCAGTACAGCGGATGGCAGCTGGTTGGCCTGGGCCAGAACTGCGGTCGAAGCTTGCTGCAGGGTCTGCTGCTTGGTCAGCTGAGCGGTTTCTGCGGCGAAGTCGGTGTCCTGAACACGGCCCATGGCGGCAGCCGAGTTCTCGTTCATGCTCTGCAGGTTGTTGATGGTCGACTGGAAGCGGTTCTGGATAGCACCGAGGTCCGACTTCTTGTTGTCAACGGTTTGCAGGGCGGCGTCGATCGCGGTGATCGCGCCGTCAACGGCAGTGTGAACGGCGGAGTCGGAAGTACCCGAGATCGCCAGGGTGCCAGTGCCGACAGCCAGGGTGGAAGCGGCGAACGAGGTGCTCATCGAAACGCTCAGGATCTGGCTGGTGCCAGTCATCGCGCCAACCTGGAACTCCATGGTGCCAGCAGTGCCGTTCAGCAGCTGCTTGTTGGTACCGAAGGTGGTGGAGGTGGCGATACGAGTGATCTCGTCCGACTTGGCAGCGAACTCTTTGTTCAGAGCAGCGCGTTCAGTGGTGCCGTTGGAGTCGTTACGGGACTGCAGAGCCAGTTCACGCATACGCTGCAGGATGTTGGTGATTTCCGACAGTGCGCCTTCAGCGGTCTGGGTGATCGAGTTACCGTCGTTGGCGTTCTTGATGGCAACGGTGGTACCGGTAACCATGGTTTGCAGCTTGTTGGCGATCTGCTGGCCGGCGGCGTCGTCTTTGGCGCTGTTGATACGCAGGCCGGAAGACAGACGAGTCATCGAGGTGCTCAGCGCGTCGGAAGCTTTGTTCAGGTTCTTCTGCACGCCCAGCGAAGTGGTGTTGGTGTTTACGGTTAAAGCCATGACGAATTCCTCGTTGGATGGATACTGTGGCTTCCGGCCCTGGCGTCCGCCGGGTGTGGCCTAGAGAACCTTCGTAATGGTTATCGTCGGTTTTGCAAGTTGCTTTAGGGTTTTGCCAAAAAAAAATGCCATCACGGCGCCACCCCTTGTAAACCGGGCCTTACAGCCACCCCCCCATCCCACCCCTGCAACCACGAAGCGTGATCGACATCACACTTCAGTGCGAAGCGCCCTGCTCGACCAGGTGCAGCAACTCGTATTCGAGGTAGTCGGCCAGTGCCAACCAGTCCTGGCGCTGCTGCGCATCGAGCATGGCCTGCAGCACCACCGCCCCGGCCTGGGGCTCGATTTGCGGCAACACGGCCTCGAACAGCTCGACCATGCGCAGAGCCCCCGCTACATCCCGCCCCAGACGGAACAGTGCGGCGCATTCACGCAGGGCGTCGTCTTGATCGATGGCACTCACGAGCAGAACTCCGTGTCGAATGTGGTACCGGCGATCTGCGCGCCCGCTCGGCTGGTGTTTTGGAAGCGTACCTGGGGATGACGCGCAATAAACCGCTCCAACTCGATCAGGTAGCCGCGGAAGTTGAGCTGGGTACGCACCCGCTGGCCATAGCCGTCCAGCACCCAGTGCCGCGCCGCCGAGACCGCAGGCCCCAGGACACCATCGTCCCAGCCCGTGTGGGTACGATCGCCCGGAAAGGCGAAATCGGCGCCGAACAGGGTAATGCGCCCCGCCCCCATCTTTACCGCCAGGTCCGCCGCGGGGTGAATCACACTGCCACCAACGAACAACTCGGCACGTGGTATCGCTTGGCGCACCTGCGCATACAGCGCACTGGCCGAATACGCGCTGTAGCGGGGCCCACGCCAATTGCCCAGCAACTCGACATCCAGCATCGGCATGTACACCAGGGCGGTCGCCGCCGAATCGTCGGGCGGCAAGTGACGCAGGCGGATCTTATGGTCGACGCTGACCACGATGTCGGGCTGAATACCAGCGCGTAAAAGTGGCAGGTAAGCGGTGTCGACACAGATGAACAGCGGCCGCCCGGCTTGTGCGCGGACCCTCGCCAAGGCCGGCAGGTGCCCGGCCAATGTGGGGCCAGTGGCGATCACATAGCAATCACGCCCGGCCTGGGTATCGAACAGAGCCGCCACGTCAGGGTCTTGGCGCAGCAGCGGCAGGCTGTCTTCGAGCAGTTTCTGCAGGCGCGGGTCGGCCACATCGAAGGCACGGTTGTTGTCCGACAGGTGCGCTTCGCTGATCAGTCGATCGCGGATCTTCGCATTGAAGTCATCGGCCAACACCAACTCCGATGGCGAGGCGAAGAACGGCAGGGCAATTTCCGCACTGTCGCCGGCATAGGCCAACTCGACCCGTGGGTCGGCAAGCCAGTCGGACTGATCGAGCAGTTGCAACACCTGTAGGAAGAGTGCGCCATTGAGCAGGTAGACCTGCAACTGGACGAGCCCAGGGCGCTCCAGCAACACACGTGGCAAGTCGCCCAGGCCCACGCCATACAGGTGAACGATGGGGCTGTGCGCGGGCAAGCTGGCCGCCTGCATGCGCGCTTCGGCAAGCCGGTCGTGGCGGCTGGTGAGCTGAATGCCGCAGACGCTCAGTGTCGAGCCCAAGCCTTCCACCAACTCGACCTCGAGGGCGCCCCCCTCCTCGCCGTGCAGGCGCTCGAACAGCGCCGGCCAACGGCCCAGCAGCACCTCAGCGTTACGCTGGAAAAACTCGCTCATGGTTGAGCTTCCTTTGCCCGCAAAACACTGGAGATTATCCTACTGGCCAATGGCTGCGAAGTGCTCGCCCGCCAAGGCGGCGAGCACAAGCGGTGTTCAATCGGCCTTGTGCAGAATGGCCGAGCCCCACGACAGGCCGACCCCGAAGCCGCTTATCGCCACGCGTTTCCAGGTGCCGTCGAACATGTGCTTCTGCAACAGCAACGGAATGCTCGAGGACACGGTATTGCCGGTTTCCAGCATGTCCTTGACGAACTTGTCGGCCTGGGACTTCTCCGGATCTTCCTCGAAGCGGCGCGCCACCGCATCGACGATCGCCGCACTGCCCTGATGGATGCAGAAGGCGTCGATATCCTGGTTCTGCAGGCCCGACTCACCCAGCAACTCATGCAGGTGCGCCGGCACCTTGACCAGGGCGAAATTGAATAC
Source organism: Pseudomonas sp. NPDC089554 (assembly GCF_050280645.1). NCBI lineage: Bacteria > Pseudomonadati > Pseudomonadota > Gammaproteobacteria > Pseudomonadales > Pseudomonadaceae > Pseudomonas > Pseudomonas sp. NPDC089554. Next base: position 27,220 of record NZ_JBNNVR010000023.1, on the reverse strand, counting down.
CTGACGGCCGTTCATGTAGAACTCGCCGTCGGTGATCTTCAGATGAGGCGCCCCTGCGCCGTCGGTGCCGAATTTCGACTTGCCCAGCTGCCAGACGGCGTCTTCGCCCATCCAGGTGGCGGTGGCGGCATCGCCGAACAGCATGGTGGTGTTGCGGTCTTCGGGGTTGACGATCTTGGAGTACGGGTCGGCGGTCACCAGCAGGCCGTTCTTCAGGCCCGTGGCCTCCATGAAACCCTTAAGCGCATAGATGCCATAGACATAACCGGAGCAGCCCAGGGAAATATCGAACGCCGCGACATGGGTCGGCAGGCCGAGTTTGTCCTGGACGATGGCCGCGGTGTGCGGCAGGCCTTCCTCGTCACCGTTCTGGGTAACGACGATCAGCGCATCGATGGATTCGCGCTTGAGGTCGGGGTTGGCAGCGAACAAATTATTGACGGCCTCGACACACAGGTCGGAGGTTTCCTGCTCGTCAGACTTGCGGGGCAGGAAGCTCGCGCCGATCTTGCCGAACATGAACGCTTCGTCCTTGCCGAATTTGGCGCCTTGTACATAGTTGTCCAGGCCGGCAGCGGGCACATAGCTCGCGATGCTTTTAATGCCGATCATCATGGCTTCCCAATAAATAACAGCTCAATACCACCGCTCGGATGGCTCGAGCGGTGCCTGAAAAACGGGATCCGTCGCCCGGTGGACTGGGCGGCAGGCAGAGGCAGGCATGCGGCGTTCGCACACGACCCCATTTATGGTTACAGAGGAAGATGCCCGCTCTGACCGATAGGTCACGAATATTTTGAGACAATCGCATATTTTGCCTGGGCCCGTCACCCAGGCATTGGGGTTGTCAGTGTGCGGGCACCGCGCAGGCAAGGCGCCTGCGAGCAGCTGCTTTCAGTCGAGCAGCGACCAGTCCAGCGCCGTACCGCGGGTAAGCGCGTGCCGGGCCTTGCGCCCGAGTACCGCGTCGAGATGCCCTGGCGCCAGCCCCAGGCCCGGACGGATAGCGCGCACATTGCTGCGGTCGAAGACCTCGCCAGCGACCATGTCACGCACCACGTACAGCGAACGACGGAAACGCCGCGAGGCCTCCTCGGCCTGGGTCGCGCCATAGTGCACTCGCCCCAGCGACTGCCAGCCACGTTCGGTTTCCTGAACCAGCGCCGCCATTTCTGCAGGCTCAAGGGAGAACGCCGCATCCACGCCGCCATCGCTGCGGTCAAGGGTAAAGTGCTTCTCGACCACCGTGGCGCCCAGGGCCACCGCCGCCACCGCCACACCAACACCCGTAGAATGATCCGACAAGCCAACCTGGCAACCGAACAGCTCGCGCATGTGCGGGATGGTCAGCACGTTGCTGTTGTGCGGGCTCGCCGGGTAGGTGCTGGTGCACTTGAGCAACACCAGGTCACGACACCCCGCCTCCCGCGCCACCTGCACGGTGCGCTCAAGCTCCGCGAGGCTGGCCATGCCGGTGGAAATGATCATCGGCTTGCCGGTGGCCGCCACTTTGCGGATCAGTGGCAGGTCGGTGTTCTCGAAGCTGGCGATCTTGTAGGCAGGCACGTCCAGGCTTTGCAGAAAATCCACCGACGTTTCGTCGAACGGTGTGGAAAAGGCCAGCATGCCCAGCTCACGGGCGCGCTCGAAAATCGGCCGATGCCATTCCCAAGGAGTGTGGGCTTTTTCGTAAAGCGCATAGAGCGACGACCCATCCCAGAGGCTATTCGGGTCGGCAATAAAGAACTCGCCGTGTGCCAGGTCCAGGGTCATGGTATCGGCGGTGTAGGTCTGCAATTTCAGCGCATGAGCACCCGCAGCCGCTGCCGCCTCGACGATCTCCAGGGCACGTGCCAGCGACTGGTTGTGGTTGCCGCTCATTTCCGCGATCACCAGCGGTGGCTGGTCTGGGCCAACACAACGGTGCCCGATGTTGAAACTGTTCATGGGCTACTCCGGAAATACCCGTTCGAACGAGCACGGCGACTGAGCGAAGCCTGCACTCGCAAATAATTGCAATGATGCCTGGTTGTCGGGGAGCACCTGGGCCTCGATCGCCTGCAGGTCTGGCCAGCGCGCACGTACGCAGGCCTCGCCACGGGCGAGCAGTGCCCTACCCCAACCCAGGCCGAAACGCCCTGCGAACAGATACAGCGACACCCGCACCCGCTCACCCGGCAAACGATCGTAGCGCACGCTACCCACCGGCCCATCGCCGGTTTCGGCGATCAGCAGCAGGCGCTGCGAATCCGACAATGTGGCGGCCAGCCAGGCTTGATGCGCCGTCCAGTCCAGTGCCTGCGCCTGTAGCGAGCGGCGTTGCACCTCGGGCGCGTTACGCCCGTCAAACAGCAGCCGCGCATCCTCGAGGCGCGCCGGGCGCAAGACAAACCCGTCGCCCAGTAAAGCCACCGCCACCCGCTGCGCGCCGCGGCCATCGACCTGCGCACGACTGCGCTCGGCGAAACTCTGGCGCAAGCCCTGGTTGCCCAGCAGCAGGGCAATCGCCTGGCGCAACGTCGCCACGTCGATCTGCCCCGCCTCGCCCAAGTAAAGGTGCATGCCCGCCTGGGCCATGGCTTGCGCGTTGGCCCGCTGGTTGTCGGCCACGCTCACGCACAGGCTTGGCAAGCCCATGACTGCGCGCTCCCAGGTAGTGCCGCCTGCAGCACCGATGAACAGGTCCGCCGCCGCCATCCGCGCTGGCAGGTCGTCGACATAGGCATGCAGCTCCCAGCCCTCATGGCGATCGCACAACTGCCTAAGCCGCTCGTCCTGGTCGCCCCCGAGCCCGGCGATGCAGGTCACCTGCAGCCCTTGCAGTGCGGACAGCGCCTGCAAGGTCTTGGGCAGCATGCCGGCCACATCGAAGCCGCCGAAGCTGACCAGAACCCGTCGTGCCGAGTCCATCGGCGCAATCGCCGAGCCCTGGAACGCGGGCCGGACCAACGCATAGCGTGGCCCCAACAAACGACGGCATGCCGCTGGCAACCGGTTCGCGTAGAACGCCTCGCTGGCATTGAAGTTTTGATTCAACAAAAGATCGGCCGCATGCTCACGGTTGGCCAGGTCGTCTATCACTGCGATACGTTGGGCGAATGCCCGGGCGGCGTGTTCCCAGCGGGCATCCAAGCCGTAATGGTCGACAATCACCCAGTCGAAGCGCGCGTGCACCGGCAGGGCCTCAACCAGCTCGGCGATATCCGCAGCCCAGCGCTCGATGCCTGGCACGTCCCTGGGTTGCGACCAGGCGAAAACCTCGAAGCCCTCTTGCTCGATGGCGGCCCGACGGTGACCGTCAAGCAGGCAGCACGCAAAGCTGACCTGCGCCCCGTGCGCGCGCAAGGCATGGGCCAGGGTCAAGCAGCGTGCCGTATGACCGATACCGATGGACGAAGAAGCGTCGGCCCGTACCAGTACCTTCACCGATCCAGTTCCCCGCCCGCCTTGAGCGCCTCGTACAGGTACTGCGCACGTAGCCAATCGTCCTCGGTGTCGATGTCCTGGACCAAATGCCGGGGAATGATCACCGGCAAGCTGCGCTCGGAGTAAAGCACCTCGTTTTCCAGCCAGGCCGACACCCGCCCCCAGTAGAACTGACCGGCATCCTGATAGGCCGGCGCCAGGTCCTGCGATCGGGTCTCACGGAACTGTGGATACAGCGGCGCCACCGCCCCCTGGGTATCCAGCATCAGCGCCCGCTGCACAGGGAAACCGAAACCACTCACCGAAAAGGCGAAGGAACGCTCAGGGTGCTGGTGCAACAACGCCAACCCTTCATGCAGGTAGCGCTGCTGCAGGAACGGTGCCGTGGCATAGATGCAACAGGCATGAGTCAGGTCTTGGCCCTGGCTCAACAGTGTCTGTAGGGCATGACTGATCACCGAATGGGTGGTCGCATAATCATCGGCCAGGTGTGCTGGCCGGCGAAAAGGCACCTGCGCCCCGTAATCACGGGCCACCGCCTCGATTTCAGGATCGTCGGTACTGACCACCACCTGATCGAACAAACCACTGGCGCGCGCCGTGAGGATCGAGTGGGCGATGATCGGCATCCCGGCGAAGGTCTTGAGGTTCTTGCGCAGGATTCGGCTGCTGCCACCGCGAGCTGGAATGATCGCGACGTTATTTCCCATACGTTCAGTCATGCACACAGTCCACCGGCAGCTCCAGCAACCTGCGCAAACTGTCGACCACGTGATCCTGCTGGGCATCGGTCAGGTCGGGGTACATCGGCAAGCTCAGGGCCTGCGTGTAATACGCTTCGGCCTGCGGAAAATCCCCAGGCTTGAACCCCAAATCGCGGTAATAGGGCTGCAAGTGAATGGGGATGTAGTGAAGGTTGACCCCGACCCCAGCAGCCCGCATACCGTCGAAGATTTCCCGGTGCGAACGCGCAACACGATCGCTGTGCACCCGCACCACGAACAGGTGCCAGGCGGACTCGGCCTCCTGCTGGGGTGCCTGAACGCTTACCGGCAGCTGCGCGAGCAGATGCTGGTAGCGAGCGGCCAGCTCTCGGCGACGGGCGAGGAACGCCTCCAATCGCGTCAACTGGGAAAGGCCAAGGGCGGCTTGCAGGTCGGTAATGCGGTAGTTGAACCCCAGTTCGAGTTGCTGGTAGTACCAGCCACCATGGCATTCTTCGGTCATCTGGCTGGGGTCACGAGTGACCCCATGGCTTCGCAGCAAGCGCAAGCGCTTGTCCAGGTCCGCCCGATTGGTAAGGACCATGCCGCCTTCGGCTGCGGTAATGATCTTGACCGGGTGAAAGCTGAATACCGTCATGTCAGCGAATTCGCCACAGCCAACCGCCACACCCGCATAACGCGCACCTATCGCGTGGGCAGCATCCTCGATCAGCGTGAAACCGTATTGCCGGGCCAATGCCGCGATCGAACGCATGTCGGCGCTTTGACCGGCGAAAGCCACGGCAACCACCACCTTGGGCAGGCGTCCCTCCCGGGCGGCGCGTTCGAGCTTCACCGCAAGTGCGCCGGCATCGAGCGCCCAGGTGTGCGGATCGATATCGACGAAATCGACCTCGGCCCCGCAGTAGCGCCCACAGTTCGCCGACGCGACAAAGCTGATGGGAGTGGTCCACAGCCAATCCCCCTTGCCGAGGCCGGCAGCCAGGCAGGCCAGGTGCAAACCAGCAGTGGCGTTGCACACCGCCACTGCGTAACGTGCGCCACAGTACTGGACGATGGCTTGCTCGAAACGCTCGACCATTGGCCCTTGGGTCAGCCAGTCGGACTGCAAAACCTCGACGACCGCGGCGATGTCCGCCTGATCGATGCTTTGTCGGGCATAAGGAATCACGCCAGCGACCCTGCGCAGGAATCTATCGCTCGGCCTTTGGGGAGGAAACCGGACCACACTGCAGCACGTTGCGACCGGCAGGCCTCAAGCAGCCGCTCGATCAAGCGGCGCCCGAACGACCCGGCTCCACCGGAAATGAAAATGGACTTGTCGTCGAACATACAGGGATCCTAGGGGCGGCGCGATCAACGGAGGATCGCGCCTGGTGGCAGAGTCAGGCAGGGCGAGCAGCCTACAGATTTCTGACTCGCACCCTCCATGACCCTGTCAAAAGCAAGTTTCAGGCCAGCCCCTCTGGACACCCCGCTTCAGCCAACCAGGGCAGCCCAGTCCAGCCGCCCCTTTTCAGGCGCAAGCACCTGGCCGTGGGCCGCACCCTGCCACTGCGTCGACCATTTGGCGCGCAAGGCCGCAAGCGCGGTTTGGTCCTGGCTGACAGCCCCAGGGTGAATCACCTGGGCCTGCGGTGTCCAGACCGTCAGCAGGCCGGCTTCGGCAGCTTTCAGGCACAAGTCGACATCGCCGTGCGCCTGGGCGAAGGTCGTTTCATCCAGGCCGCCCAGGGCGCGGAATACTTCGCTGCGGATCATCAGGCAGTTTGCAGAGACCGCCGGGCAATTCTGCTCGACCGCCAGCTGGTTCAGGTAGCCCGCAGCATCAGCCGCCATACCCGCAGAGGCTGCCGCCACCCCGCCATCGGCCTTCAACAGCAGGCCGGCCTGGGTGAGCTTGCCTTCGCCATCCAGCAGCTTGCCGCCGACCACACCGACCTCCGGACGTTGCGCCTGGTTGAGCAACGCCTCGATCCAGTTGGCGTTGACCACCTCGGCATCCGCCGCCAGCAACACCAGGTACTCGCCCTTGGCCTCGGCACTGGCGGCGTTGCACAGTGCCGCCGGGCTCAGGCGCTCGGCGCTTTGCAGCACGCGCACCTTGCCGGCGCCCTCCTGCAGTTGCGCCAGCCAGTCGAGCAATTGCGGCGATTGGCTGGCGTTGTCGGCGATCAGCACCTCGTAGCGCGCATAGCGGGTGCGTTGCAGGATGCTCTGCAGGCACCGCTGCAGCACCTCCAGGTTATCCTGGGCCTGCAGCAGGATGCTCACCAGTGGCCGCTCGACGTGCCGGTAATCGATACGCAAGGTACCGGGCAGTGGCGCACTGACCTGGGCCTTGTAGCCGCGGCTCGCCAAGTGCCGTGCCAACGCCTGCCGGGCATGCTCGTTGCCCGAGGCTTTCGGTGCCGGGGTGATCAGCACGGGCTCGTCGAGGTGGGCCAGGCCATTGAGGCCGCCCTGCTCGATCAGGCGCAGCAGCAGGTCGAACTCCAGGGCCTGGTCGTATTGCTTGTCGAACCCGCCCGCCTCCACCAGCACCTCCCGGCGCAGCAGCCAATGCCGCGCCATCAGTGCCGGGTTGGTTTGCAGCAGGTCCAGGTTGACCCCAGGTCGCAGCAGCTCACGCCAAGCACCATCGGGCTGCTGCTGGATCTCGTCCACCGCGACTGCGCGGCAATCCGACGCGTTCAGCAGCTCCAGGCTGGCGCGCAACAAACCAGCGGCGGTGAAACGGTCACCCGCCTCGGCCAGCAGCAACCAATCACAAGAAGACTGCCGGGCCAGCTGGTTGATCCGCTCGACATAGTCTTCGCGGCTGACCTTGATGAAATGCAAGGTGTCCTGCAGCGACGTTGCCACGGGCGACTCGCCCGTGCTGAAGACCAGCACCCGGAAGGCCTTGCTCAGGCCGGCCAACAGGCTGTCGAAGGTGTCCTGGAGCGCGGCCTGATCGTTATTCAGGTCCAGCAGCAGGATGCCAAATTGCGGGCCACCCTGGTGCGACGCCAGGCGCTCCCTAATAGCGGCAAGGGCAGCGGCGTCGGGCTTGCGCATCTCCAGCCAGTCGAGCAGGCGACCCGAAGGCATGCTGCCGAGCAGTTCACGGCCGCTCTGCTGCGACACACTCTCCAGCCGTGCCAGCCAGGCGAACATCGCCTCGCGCTGTTCGTGCTCGCCGTTTTCGCCCAGTTGCGCAGCCAGGCGACGCACCACCTCGCGATTGAACGCATTGCGCCCCAATGCCTCCCACAGACGATCACGAACGGTCTGTGGGCTGTCGTTGGTGTGCACCTGCATCAGTTGTTCCTGGCGCAGCAGTACCGATTCCAGTTGCTGCAATTGCAGGCGCCCGGCCGGCATGGCATGGATGAGGAATTCAAACGCGGTGAGCTGATCGAAGAATGCCTGGTTGTAGAACGGCATTTCCACGTACTGGGTCGCCAGGAAGGTGCGCACCGGCGGGTTCAGCGGGTCGGTCCATTTCGAGCCCCAGACCGGCTTCAAGGTCAATGCCCGTTGCTGGAACAGCCCCTGGGCCATGGCCGCGAAGCTGTCGAGGGCGTGCTGGCGCCGCGCCTCACGATCCAGCCCCTCGATGGCGGTGGGGACGTCGGCGAGAAACTCGGCGAATGCCTCGCGCTCGGCCACCGACTTGGGGTCGGGAAGGCTGAGCACACGGATGACCTCGGTCTTGTGCTCGGAACTGCCGTAATTGACCTCGCGCACCGCGTACGGCGTCGGCAGGATCCGCGCCTTGGCGCTGGCCAACAGGAAATACACATGGCCGATTTCCTGCCATTCGAACGGGGTGCCTTCGGGCAACAGCTCGAACCAGCGACGCAGCAATTGGGTACGGGTAACGGCGAAGAATGGCGGAATGAACTCGCCCATGTAGTCCAGCACACGCTGCTCAGCGCGCGGATGACCGTAGTCCTCGCTGACTTTCTTGTCACGGCGGTAGTAGCTGGTACTGGCCGCCTCGGCCAGGTACATCATGCTGTAGCCCAGGCACGTGCCGTAGTCTGGGTTGGCCGCAAGGAAGTCCAACGACTGGTTCAGGCCATCGAACACGAGGAAGTCGTCATCGGCGGCGAAGGCCATGAACGGCGTGTTCACCCGGCTCACGCCATAGGTCAGCTTGGCCTGGAAGCCAAGGTAGGAAAACTGCGGCAGGTGCAGGTACTCGACACCCGGATACTGCGCGGCCACCGCCTGGGCCGACTCGGTCGAGGAGTCCAGCACAAGGATCGAGCACGGGTAGTCGCTGTAGTACCGCAGCGTACGCTCCAGGAACACCGGCCGGTTGTGCGTCATCAATACCAGCGTGAACCGTTCGCGCAGCGAGGCTGCCTGGTCTGCTGCGAATTTGCCTTGCATAGTCTTCCCCACCATTGGCGTTGCCGCCGAAAAAATCGAATGCTGTTGAACGTCTCAGCGAACCCGGCGCAGGTAGCCGTCAGGCGCCACGGTGACCAGCAGCTTGTTTTGCAGCTGGTAGTCGATCTCGAAGCTGTCGTTGCCCTTGAGGTACTCCCAGACCGCAGTCTTGGGGTTGTCGCCCGGGCCCCAGGGACGATCGGGGAAGAAGTCGGCCGGCATGTCCTCGACCACGGTGTCCATCACCACGCAATAGCTGCCCACGGCCACCAGCGGCGCGTACAGCTCCAGCTCCTTGAGCACGTGCTCGTGGGTGTGATTGGAGTCGAGTACGAGGATGACTTTCTTGCCCTCGGCAATCGCCTTGACCTGCTCGGCGATACCGGCGTCGATGCTCGAGCCTTCGATCATGCGCACACGCTTGCTCATCGGGTGCTCCTCGATGGCCTGGCGGTTGTGCGGGCGGATGTCGATGTCGATGCCCAGCACCTCGCCGTGCCCTTGCAGCTCGAGCAAGGAGGCGTAGTAGAGGATCGAGCCACCGTGGGCGATGCCGCACTCGATGATCAGGTCCGGCTTGACCTGCCAGACGATCTCCTGCATCGCCATCATGTCCTGGGGCAGCTGGATGATCGGGCGGCCCATCCAGGAGAAGTGGTAGGTGTACTTGTGCGCGGCGGACTGGTTGAAGAAGTCACGGGACACTTGCTGCAGCGCCTGGTCTTCACCTTGGGCGGCAATTTGCGCAGTGCATTCGGCTTCGAAGGCCTTGATCGGCGAGTCGGTCATTGTGCGGTCTCGGTTGGCAGGTGGGTGAAATCGGCGCTGTCGACGGCGTGGTAAGTGAAGCGCTCGGCAGTCATGCGGCGGATTTCGTCGAGGTAGTTGGAATTCATCACGAACAGGTGCGCACCGTCAGGCAAGGCGTCCAGCGCCTCCTGCGGCGAAGACACCCGGGCGCCGCTGAGCGGCAGGTAGCGGCCCTGCTTGGCCGGGTTGATGTCGATCACCCGGTCTACCGGCGCGCCGGCGCGTTGCAGGAACAGCGAATAGATCACCCCCTTCGACGAAGCGCCCCAGATCGCCGAACCGCGTCCGGCATCGCGCTGAACGAGGCGTACGGCGTGCTCGAGGCTGGCGCTGAAGTCGGCGGGCAGGCTCAGCGGCGGCACCGGCTCAAGCGTGGTGCGCAGGCTGGCGAGGTCGGCGACGATGTACAGGTACTGGCCATCGAATAGGTGACCGGCCTCGGCGACCGTGCCGAACAGGCGGCGCAGGTCATCGAGGCGGAAGTAGTTGACGTGCTCGTAGAACAGGTCGAACCAGGCCTTGTGCTCGATGATCCAGTCCAGGCACGGCACCTCGATGTAGATCTGCCCGGCCCCGCCGTTGGCGTCGGCGATAGCGGCCAGGAACGCCACCGGGTCCTGGATATGCTCCAGCACATGGCGCAGCACGATGGCCTCGGCCCGGCAGTTCAATTCGCGGGTGAACGGCGCCTTGAGCACGTCGGGGTTGTCGCCCTCGTAGGCGGGGTCGATGCCGGTGACGGCGTAGCCGCGCTCGCGCAGCAGTTCGAGGAACCAGCCTTTGCCGCAGCCCACTTCGATCAGGCTCTGGCCTTTGAAATGGCGGGCGATCACGCCTTCGACATCGTCCAGGTGGCGCTGGAAGCGCGCCGAGTGGCCTTGCTCGTTCTGGTAGTCGCTGTCGTAGCTGAGCTTCTCGGCGTCGAAGGCGTCGTTGTACACCAGGCCCGTACGACCATCCTGCACCAGGCGCATGTCGGCGCAGGCCGAGGCGCGCGCCGACTCGGCATCGGCAAAGGTGCGGTTCTGCAACACCGGCAAACCGGTGGCGCGGTATAACTCATGCTTCATCACAAGCAACTCCCAACAGGGCCCGCAACCGGCGGGCATCGCCCCAGAAGGCCATGGGTTCGTGGGTTGGATAGGGGTAGTGCCCCAGGTTCAGCGCGATGTTCGCGCCGCGCTTGGCGATATGCGACTCGACCAGCGTGCGCACGGCGATCGGCTGACCACTGCAACAATTGACCACGCCACTGAAATCGCCCTGCTCGAGCAACTTGGCCAGGTAGCCAACAGCGGTTTCGATAGGCAGGAAATCGCGCAACTGCTCTCCACCCGACATGTCGAAGCGCGGCTGCCCGGCATCGATGGCCCGGTCGAGTGCCGCCAGCAGGCTGTTGGGGTTCTGGCCTTCGCCGTGCAGGTAGAACAGCCGCACCCATTGCAGGGCAAACGGCTGCTGCGCGGCCAGGCTTTCCAGGAACAGGCGCAGGCTGTGCTTGGCCAACCCGTAGGGGTTGGCCGGTTGGCAGGTTAGCGACTCATCCAGCGCACCATTGCGCAGGCCATATTCCAGGCAAGTGCCAGCCACCTGAACCCGGCCCACCCCGCTTTGCACCACGCGCTGGATGAAGCCATAGTCGGCCATCAGGTTGCGCTCGAAGTGGAACAACCCCTGGTAGTTCGGCAAACCCGGCCAGGCCAGGTGCGCTAGCGCATCGACACCGTCACACAACGCGTCGACCGCCAGCTGCGGGTCGTGGATATCGGCGCGAACGAACTCGACCTGGTCGAACCACGGCATGGCCTGGGCAAGCTCCAGACGGCGCGCAACGGCACGCACCCGGTGCCCGCGTGCCAGCAGCGCGCCAACCAGGTGGCGTCCGACGAAGCCGGTGGCGCCCGTCACAAGTACGTTCAAGGCCGTCACAGGATTGTCAGCTCCGGCACGGCGATGACGAAGCGCCCCCCCCACTCACGCACCTGCGCCTGCTGCTCGCTGACTTCCTTGAGCAGGTTCCAGGGCAGCACCAGCACGTAGTCGGGCTGCTCGATGGCTAGGCGCTCAGGCGCCACCACCGGAATGCGGCTGCCCGGCAGGAACTTGCCCTGCTTGTGCGGGTTGGCGTCGGCCACCCAGGCCACCAGGTCGGGCTTGACCCCGGCATAGTTGAACAAGGTGTTGCCCTTGGCCGCTGCGCCGTAGCCAACCACGCGCTTGCCTTCGGCCTTGGCCTGCAACAGGAAACGCAGCAGCTGGTGCTTGATACGCTCGGCCGCCGGCGCCAGGGTGCTGTAGAACCCCGCGGTGCTGACCCCTACCCGCGCTTCGATGCCGAGCAGGTCATCGACGCTGGCCTGGCGCAACTGCGGGCCACCGGCACGCTGGGCGAAGACCCGCAGCGAACCGCCGTGGGTCGGCAGCTCGCTGACATCGAAGATTTCCAGGCCATTGCGCGCGCACAGGGTATTCACCGCCGTCAGCGACAGGTAGGAGTAATGCTCGTGGTACAGGGTATCGAACTGCTGCTCGGCCATCAGGCACAGCAGGTGCGGAAACTCGAAGGTGGCCACGCCATCGGCCTTGAGCAGGGTGCTGAAGCCGCGCAGGAAGTCGTTGATGTCCGGCACGTGGGCCAACACGTTGTTGGCTGCCATCAGGTCGGCCGACCAGCCCTCGTCTGCCAGCTCGCGGGCCGCCTGTTCGCCAAAGAACACCTCGCGGATCTGCAAGCCCTTTTCGCGCGCCGCCTGGGCAGTGCTGCGGGTAGGCTCAACGCCCAGGCAGGGAATGCCGCGCTCGGCCACGTACTGCAAGAGATAACCATCGTTGGCGGCAATTTCCACCACTCGGCTGCGAGGGCCCAGGGCGAAGCGCTCGACCATTTGCGCCACGTAGTCGCGGGCATGGGCCAGCCAGGAGCTGGAGTAAGAACTGAAATAGGCGTAGTCGGCATCGAACAGCGCATCGGCCCGGGTGTAATCCTCGGTCTGCACCAACCAGCACTGCTCGCACACCGCGACCTTCAAAGGCACCCAGGCCTCGGCCGCGGCCAACTGGTCGGCGCGTAGGTAGGCGTTGGACGGCGGTGCGGTGCCTAGGTCGATCAGGGGCAGGTTCAGGCAGGAACCACAGCCACGGCAATTCATGGGCACACTCCGGTGAACGATGGGGTCAGCCAGGGATGCCCGGCATCGCGTAGAGACAAATTTTTGACAGCCAGCGGCCAGGTGATCGCCAGCCTGGGATCATGCACCGACAGCCCGCCTTCGCAACCCGGGGCATAGTCGGCGCTGTGCAGGTAAAGCAGTTCGGCTTCCTCGCTCAGTACTTGAAAGCCATGGGCGAAGCCGGCCGGGATCAGCACGCTGCGCCCGTCGCCGGCGCGCAGGTGCTCGGCGTGCCAGTGCAGGAAGGTGGGCGAGCCTTCACGCAGGTCTACCGCCACATCCCAGACTTCGCCGCGCAGGCAGGTGATCAGCTTGCTTTCCGGCGCATCGCCCAACTGATAGTGCAGGCCACGTACGCTGCCCTGCCCGACGGTATGGGAGTGGTTGATCTGGCGCACATGGAACGGCGCGCCCAACTCGCCCAGGCGGGTTTCGCAGTGCAGCCGGGCGAACTGGCCACGGGCGTCGCCGTGGCGCTTGTGCTGGACACTGAACAGACCGTCCAGCGGCAAGGCGTGCAATTGCAGGTCGCTCACGACAGCTCCGCGTACAGGTTCAACTGGTCAAGGGTAAAGCCACGCATGTCGTCGCCACGCTGCCAGGCAAGGTGCCAATCCAGGGTGTGCTTGAGGCATTCGTGCAGCGACCAGCGCGTACGCCACCCCAGTACTTGCCGCGCTCGCGAGCTGTCCAGGCGCAGCAGGCCAGCCTCGTGCAACTCGCTGGGCTCTACCTGCAGCCCCGGTGCCGCAGGCCACTGCTTGGCGAGATAACCCACCACTTCGCCGACGCTGCACATGTCCTGCTCGCCAGGCCCGAAGTTCCAGGAGCCCGCATAGGCCGGGCCTTCGCGGTACAAGCGCTCGGCCAGTTGCAGATAGCCGGCCAGCGGCTCCAGGGCGTGCTGCCAGGGGCGCACGGCCTGCGGGTAGCGCAGGGTCACCGGCTCGCCTGCGGTCCAGGCCTTGAGCACGTCGGGGACCAGGCGGTCGGCGGCAAAGTCGCCACCGCCCAGCACATTGCCAGCGCGCGCGGTGGCCAATGCCAGGCCGTGCTCGGCATGCTTGTCCGCCGGGAAGAACGAGGCGCCATAAGATTGCGCCAGCAGCTCGCAGCAGGCCTTGCTGCTGCTATAGGGGTCGTGCCCGCCGAGGGCTTCGTTCTCGCGGTACGGCCAAGGCCACTCCTGGTTGGCGTAGACCTTGTCGGTGGTCACCAGCACGCAGGCGCGCACGCCGCCGACTTGGCGAATGGCCTCGAGCAGGTTGAGGGTGCCCATGACGTTGCTCGAATAGGTCCCCAGCGGGTCGCGATAGGCCTCGCGCACCAAGGGTTGCGCCGCCAGGTGCAGGACGATTTCAGGCTGGACTTCGGCCACGATTTCGAGCAACGCGCCAAGGTCGCGCAGGTCGCCGCGCACATCGCTGATGTCGCGGCCAACCCGGGCCAGTTCGAACAGGTTGGGCTCGCTGCCGGGGTCCAGGGCGAAGCCTGTGACCTGCGCCCCCAGCTCACGCAGCCAGAGCGCCAACCAGCTGCCCTTGAAACCCGTGTGGCCGGTGAGCAGGACACGCTTGCCCTGCCAGAATGCCGGGCTCAGGCCCACTGCTTCCATGGGGCCTCCCCGTTCTGCCAGAGTTGCTCCAGGTAGTTCTTGTCACGCAGCGTATCCATGGGGTGCCAGAAGCCGTCATGCTGGAAGGCGTTCAGCTGCGCCTCGTCAGCCAGACGAATCAGCGGCTCGGACTCCCAGGAGGTCTGGTCGTCGGCGATATAGCCCAGCACTCGCGGCGAGAGCACGAAGAAGCCGCCATTGATCCAGCCACCATCGCCACGGGGTTTTTCCACGAAACCGCACACTCGGTCGCCGTCGCGCTCCAAGGCGCCGTAGCGACCCGGAGGCTGAACCGCAGTGACGGTGGCAAGCTTGCCGTGGGCCCGGTGGAAATCCACCAAGGCGCCGATATTCAGGTCCGAGACGCCGTCGCCATAGGTAAAGCAGAAGGCTTCTTCGTCTTCGATGTAACGCGCGGCGCGGCGCAGGCGACCGCCGGTCATGGTCTCTTCACCGGTGTCGACCAGGGTGACACGCCAGGGCTCACTGTAGTTCTGGTGCACGTCCATGCGGTTGGCGCGCATGTCGAAGGTGACGTCCGAGGTATGCAGGAAGTAGTTGGCGAAGAAGTCCTTGATCGCGTAGCCCTTGTAGCCCAGGCAGATCACGAAATCATGGATACCGTGGGCCGAGTACTGCTTCATGATGTGCCAGAGAATTGGCTTTCCACCAATCTCGATCATGGGTTTTGGCTTGAGGTGGGACTCCTCGCTGATACGCGTGCCCAGTCCACCGGCCAGAATTACCGCCTTCATGTTGTCCCCTCTTGTTCGTCACCGGCCATGAATCGTGTGATTGCACGATTTATGGCGATATGGCGGGGGTACTGCATGAAACGCGCCAGATAGCACTTTTTTGTCGATGCGCACATCGACGACGGGGGACGACGCCCCCCGTTATCGGTCAGGCTCGGCGAAAACCTCGGTCAGTTCGGCATCCAGCCGCTGTACCAATGCTGCACATGCTCTTCACGCAGCACGTAGTCGCGCAGCACTTCCTGCTTCAAGCGGTCGCCCAGGCGATAGCTTTCGTCAGGGTCGGCCAAGTGCATGCGAATCGCGTCCAACCACTCCTGGGTGCTGTTGGTCTTGATCCGCGTACATGGCAGGTAGCCTTCGTAGGCGCGGGTGTCGGTGACGATCACCGGGTAGCCACAGGCCCCGTATTCCAGCAAACGCAGGTTGCTCTTGCAGTCGTTGAAGATGTGGTACTCCAGCGGCGCCAGGGCAAGGTCCAGGTTCAGGCTGGCAAGCTTGGCCGGATACAACTCCAGCGGCACGGGCGGGTGGAACTCGCTGATGTAGGGGCGCAGCGCTGGCGGACACATGCCGAAGAACACCCACTGCACGTCGTTCGCCAAGGTCTTGACCACCTCGGCGATCACTTCCAAGTCACCCGTGTGGCTGGTGCCACCACCCCAACCCACTCGCGGCTTGCGCCCGGCTCGACGGCGGCTGCTCATGTCGGTCCACAGGTGCTCGGCCAACATGTTCGGCATCACCCGGATATCGTCATGGGTGTCGTGCAAGGCATCCGCCAGGGCCTGGGTCGACACCACCAACCGGTCACAGCGCTCGATACCCCGGCGCAACGATTTTTCCAGGTCCTTTGGCGTGAACTTGAGGTGGCCATTTTTCTTCGGCACATCGATCACGTAGTCGTCCAGCTCGTAGATGCAAAAGCCCTTGGAGAAGGTCTTGAGCCGCTCGATTTCCTTGACGAAGCCTTCGGTATAGCGCCCCTGCAAGATCGCCACGTCCGGCGAGGAACGCTCCAGCTCGACGTTAGTGGGAATCTCGAAGTACTGCTGCTGAGTCACCCAACCGGCCTTTTCCAGCTCTGTCACCGGCTGGATCACCCGGTAGTGGCCCACCGCAGTCTTGTTCATCGGCAAGGCCAGCACGTGGGGCAGCGGACGGCTGACGAAGGGCATCCAGGCGGCCTTCAGGCCTGGGTCCAGGCAGAAGCTCGAACCGTTCAGCGCCAGGTTGACGTTGTAGGCCGGATCACGCGCCACCATCGGCATCCAGGCGCGGAAGAACGCATCGTGCTGCTCCACCAACTTGGCCTGGCGCTCGGCTTCTTGCTGCGGGTCGGGCGCAGGTGCCGGCGGCGGGTCCATGACCAGTTGGGCATGGGGTGTCCACACCACCAGGTAGCCCGCCTCACCCAGGCGCAATGCGAAATCGACATCGCTGAACGCGTGGCTAAAGACGCGCTCATTGAGCCCACCCAGCGCCACGAACAGCGCTTTGCGCACCAACAGGCATTCGGAGCCAACCACCGAGTAATTCTGCGCGACCTGCAAGCGCTGCATGTAGCCGCCCGCCTCGATCGGCTCGCCAACGAACGGCGAACCCACCGCACCGCGCAGGCCAAGCACGCCGCCGGCATGGATGATCAGCCCGTGGGCATTGCACAGCTTGGCGCCCACCGCGCCGACTTCATGACGCTGGCCGTGGCTGAGCAGCGCGTCGAGCCAGTCAGGCTCGGTAACCACCGCGAATGGGCTGAGCATCAGCAGGTATTCGCCGCGGGCGTGTTGCGCTGCCAGGTTCTGCACCGCGGCGAAACTGGTTTGCTCGTCCAGCTTCAGCACCCGCAGCTTGTTGCTGTCCAACTGCTCCAGCGCGGCCAACCAGGCATGGGTCTCGGCGCCCTGGCTGGCGTTGTCGACGATCAGCACTTCGTAATGGGCATAGGCGGTGCGCTGCAACACGCTTTCCAGGCAGCGCTCGAGCGCCGGCAACTGGTCCTGGGCACTGATCACCAGGCTGACCAGCGGCTGGGTGGCGTGCAGGTAGCGAACCTGGTTGATCGCCCCGCCGTCGTTCTGTAGCTCATAGCCCACGCCCAGGCGCGCAAGGTGCGCCTCCAGCAGTCGCGGGTTTTCCTCGATGACCGCCGCCGAAGACAGCCAGGCGGCATAGCTGAAGGTGCTTTCGGCCAACACTTCCGGAATGTGCTCGATGGTCTGCGGGCCACGGTTTTCAACCAGGCGCCAGAGCAAGTCGTGGGGCGCCAGCTCGCGGTAGTCGGCAGTGAGGCCACCCAAGGCTTGCCAGGCTTCGCGGGCGAAGGCCAGCATGCGACCGGTAAACGGGTAGCCACGCATCAGGTCGAGGTTGAAGTCGGGCTTGAACACCGGCTCCACCGAGCTTTCGTCGTGCTGGCCGCCCTCATCGCCATAGCAGCAGGCGATCTGCGGATGGGACACGATCCGCTCGGCCATCAGCATCAGGCTGAAGGCGTTGAGCCGGTCACCGGCACGCAGCAAGTAGACCCACTCCTCCTCGCCCAGTTGCTCGACCACCGCGTTCAGTTGCGTGGCCCAGTCAGCCTGCAACGGCTGCCGGATGAGGCGGGCATCGGTAGCACCGGTCAAAGGGGCGCTGGACAGTACCCAGGTCGGCTCTGCGCCATAGACCTGGCCGGCGATGCTGTCCAGGGTCACCTTCAGCGCCTGCGTATCGCCTTCAGGGTCGATCACCACAGGGACGATGCGCGGGCGCTTCGGCCAGTGCTCGCTCAAGCGCATCAGTTTTGCCAGCACCAATGGGTCCTGGCGGCACTCCAACCACTTGGCATACAGCTCGGAGAAACTGTCGCTGTCGCTACCGACGTGGGACTCCTGGATCGCTTGCAGGCAGCGCAGGGTGTGCACCAGGAACAGGTTCTCCCACTCGCGCGGGGCGTCGAGCTCATGACCATGAAGGATCTGTACGCGCACCCAGCCGGAGAACGGCTCACGCTCAGCGGTACGGGCCGCGAACATGTCACGCAGGTGTTGCGCTTCGCTGGCGGCCACAGCCTGCACGTCAGGCTGGCGGCGCAACTGGTCGGGGTGGACCCGCTCGATGCAGTGCACCCCGGCCGTCACGCCCAGATGCCCACGGCGCAGCAAGCATACGAACAACACCAGGTCGAGCAGCGCTACGAAACCCGGCGCCAGGGCTGGCAGCAGTTCGCGCAGGTCGCTGGCGCGCAGCAGCACGCTGCTCAGCCCGCCGATGAAATTGAGCTGGCGGGTTTCGAAGAAGTCCAGCAGGTCGTCGCCATGGAACAGGGTGTCGCCGAAGGTGACCGGGCTGCTCTCCAGGCGCTGCGGCAGAATGTGATCCTCGGCATCCACCAGGTGCCGCCTGGCGGCGACCAGGCTGACATCGCCATGGGCTTCGAACAGCCGCACCTGGCTGGACACGCAATCGGCCATCAGCCGGTCATCGTCGCAGAGGAACTTGATGTAATGCCCCTGGCTCTGCTCCAACCCTTGCAGCAAGTTGCCGGCAAAACCCAGCGGCTGCGAGTTACGCACATGGATCAGGGGATGACGCGCCAGGCTGCGCAGCTCCTCGACCAGCGCCTCGATCTCCGGCCCTTGGCTATCGTCGCAGACGATGACTTCGAGGTTGTCGTAGTCCTGGGCCAGGGCGCTGACCAGGCTTGCGCGGAAGAACCGAGGGTTGTTGGCGGGGATGACAAGGCTGACTAGGGGCACTGGGTTCACGAGCGAATCTCTCGACAGATGACTGCCCGCAGAGCATTCAGAACAGTCGCTACCACGGGGAAAACAACGCACCGCCATCCCTCACCCCTGACGGAGCGAGCGTGGCGGTGACGCGCGCACTCAAAGTACGTTGAACAGGCTCAACTGGCTGACCCGCGCGAACGCCGCCTGCGACGCTTCGAGCGTGGTTTGCTGCTGGGTGAGGCGAATCAGCACCTCGGCCGGGTCGGAATCGCGGATCGACGACTGCGTGGTTTTGTTGGCGATGCTCAGGCTTTCGTTGGTGCTCTCTTGAATCTCCAGCGCCTTGCCCCGCGCACCGATATCGGTAACCGACGTGTTGAGCCGGTCCTGGCCGCTCTGGATGTTGGAAATGGCCGAGTCCAGGTCGGCGCGCAACTGCTGATAGGCCGCAGGGTTGCCGTCGATTGGTTGGCTCAGGGCAGTACGCAGCTGGGCGACGGTGTCCAGAACGCTCTGGGTCTGGTGGTTGTCGACGTTCACCAGGTACTGGTCACCGTTTTGCTGCGGCGGCACGGTGGTGAAGGTGAACGCCACACCGGCGGCCGTGGCGGTGTTGCCCACCATGGTACCGCTGGCGACCGGGCGGCTATCGGCGGTCAACGGCTGCGCATACAGCTCGAAATCGGTGGCGCTGGTGAACTTGATCACGGCACCGCCACTGGGGAACATCGCCTGGTACTGGGCCGGGTTGGTAACGTTGATGCCCGACACCTGGGCGTTCGACGCGTTGCCAGGGCTGCGAGTGGCGGTGATGGTATCTGGCTTGCTCTCCAGGGTGAAGCTACGGCCTCCCACCACGGTGTCCGGTACGTCACCGGGCTGCAGGTTGATGTTCAAGCGCATGTCCACGCCACGGAAGCTGATCATCGAGCCGCCAACGGTGTTCGGGTCGAAGGTGCCGCCTTGGGTAGCCTCGGCGGTCACGTCAGTACCCCCGCTGTCGGTGATGCGGAACTGGGTGCTGCTGAGCATGGTGACCGTGTAGGGCTGGCCGCTTCTGAAACGGTCATTGTAGGTAACACTGCCGGACACCTGGCCGTTGGACAGATTTACCTTGCCATCATTGGGGGTCGGTGGGTTCGGGCGGGTTTCGGTGCGGCTGGTGTTCAGGGCCTGCTCGAACACGCTGTAGCCGGTGCTGTTACCGGCCATCTTGAGCATGTCGCCAACTTGCAGCTCCTGCTGGGTCTGGTCGCCGCGGTAGGAGTAGGTGCCATCGGCATTGCGCACGAACGGCGCGGTGTCGGTCTTGGAACCGGCGAACAGGTACTGGCCGTTTTCGTCGCGGCTGTTCATCAGGCTGAGCAGTTGGTCTTCCAATTGCCCCAGCTCGGCTGCCTTGGCCTTGCGCTCGGTGTCGGTGTAGCCGGCGTTGCCCGACTCGAGGGCCAGCTCGTTCACCCGCGTCAGGATCGTGTTGATCGAGTTCAGCGTGGTCTCGGCCTGGTTCAGCGAGTTGGTGATGTTGGTGGCGTTGGTCTTGAACTGCTCCAGCATGTCCGCCTGGTTGCCCAGTTGCAGCAGACGCGCTGCCCCCACCGGGTCATCGGCTGCGGTGTTGACCCGAACGAAGGAACTCGCCTCCTCGTTGGTCTTGATCACGTTGGCGTAGTTGCGCTGGTAGTTTGCCGCGCTGGATTGGTAGAACTGGGCCGTGGAGATACGCATGGATCAATGCTCCTTAAAGCGCGGCGATCAGAGTGCTGAAGGTTTCCTGCGCCGCTTTGATGATCTGCGACGAGGCCGTGTAGTACTGCTGGTACTTGACCAGGTTGCCGGCTTCTTCATCCAGCTGCACGCCAGACAACGAATCGCGCGCACCCGCTGCCTGGGTCAGCACCACGCCGGTTGCCTGGACATCCATCTGGCCTTGCTTGGCTTGCGCACCCACGCTTTCCACCAGCTTGCCGTAGGCGTCGGTGATGCTGATGCCCTTGGTCGAGCCGATGTCCATCGTTTGCTTGGTTTGCAGCTCTTGCAGGGACAGCGCGTTGCGGTTGTCCGAAGAGCCCGCGCCGGTCAGCGCCACAGTGAAGTTGTCGCCGTTCTTGGGCGAGCCTGCGACCTTCATCTCGAAGCTGAAGGTCTTCTGCACGCCACCGCCATCGAGGATCGGGTTACCTGCCGAGTCGATCATCGGCACATTGAACTGCAAGGTGTTGCTTTGCCCTGGCACGAAGGTGCCCGTGCCGATGCTATTGCCCTTGGCATCGAACGCCTCGTAGGTCTGCGGCGAGGCATTCTCATCGCGGAACACCAGGCGCACTGGCGTGGAGTACTTGATGCCGGTCTGCAATTCCAGGCGCTGGGCCGGGTCGGCGATGTCCAGTACCGATTTCAGTAC
This sequence comes from Pseudomonas sp. NPDC089554, assembly GCF_050280645.1. Lineage (NCBI taxonomy): Bacteria > Pseudomonadati > Pseudomonadota > Gammaproteobacteria > Pseudomonadales > Pseudomonadaceae > Pseudomonas > Pseudomonas sp. NPDC089554. The sequence goes on along the minus strand of NZ_JBNNVR010000023.1, from coordinate 6,216 downwards.
CGGCTGGGTGATCACACCAGTGCCGGTGTTGCCGTTACCGGAGGTGCCGGTCAGCGGTGCGGCCAATGCCAGACGCTTGGCGTCGGTGAGCACCACCTCGATTTCCGCCGAGGCGTTGCGGGTCGGGGTGATCTTGAAGCTGTCGCCCACCGCCGCCGTGCCGCTCTTGAGGTCGATGCTGAAACCGTCGATGACCGGCGCCGGGTCATCGTTGGTGCTGAACGTGCCCATGTCGGTACCGTCAGGCAGCTTCTTGACCTGGTAACGGTCCGCGCCTGGGCCTACGAACGTGACCTGGTAGTCGCTGGTGCTCAGCTTGCCGGTATCGCGGATGACCACGTCCAGGGCCGCGCTGCCGGCGTTGCCGACCTTGGCGGTGCTGCGCCCGGCCATGGCCTTGTCGCTGTTGAGGTCGCCGAACAACGCCGCACCGAACTCACCGTTCTTGTCGATGCCTTGCCCGAGCTGCGAGTTGATCTGCTGGGACACCACCAAGGCGATACGGCCCAGCTCGTTCATGGCCGGGGCCAGGGTCTCGCTGCGGTAACGCAGCAGGCCACCCATTTCACCGCCACTGATGGTGCTGGTGATATCCATCTTGGTGCTGCCACGGTCGAGCTTGATCGCGAACTGGGTGGGGTCGGTGATGCTCGGCTCGGTACTCATCTTGTTGGTGGAGGTACCCAGCACCAGTGACTGGCCGTTCTTCAGGTAGACGTCGATAGTGCCGTTGCGCTCGACCGTGTCTACGCCGACCAGTTGGTTCAACTGGCGAATCGCCTCGTTGCGCTGGTCGAGCAGGTCGTTGGGCTGGCCGCTGATCGTCGAGGTCTTGGCGATCTGCTCGTTGTACTGAGCAATGGTGGAACTGAGCTCGTTGATCCGCGAGGCCATCGAGTCGAGGTTGCCGTTGATGTTGGTGTTCTGCTCCTTGAACTGGGCAGACAGGCTGTTGAAACGGCCAGCCAGCGCCGAGGCATTGCTCAGCAGCAGTTGACGCGAAGCATCTTCGGTCGGTTTGTTGGCGGCGCTTTGCAGGGCGGCGAAGAAGTTGGTCAGCGCACCGGTGATGCCGGTATTACGGTCGGACAGCAAGTTGTTGAGCGGCGTCACCTGGTTCAGGTAGGCGTTGCTGTCGCTGTTGAGCGAGGTGGCGGTCTGCAACTGTGCATCCAGGAACTGGTTGTACACCCGGCGCACATCCGCAAGCGTAGTCCCGGTGCCCATGAAGACATGGCCTTCCTGGATCGAGCCCTTGGACCGCTGGATGTTCTGCTGACGGGAATAGCCGGCGACATCGGCGTTGGCGATGTTGTTACCGGTAGTGTTCAGGCCCGCCAGGGAAGCCGACAATCCCGACATACCAATGTTGATCAAGCTCGCCATGGTTGCATGTCCTTAAAGTTGCGTGGTGGACCCGAGCATTGCGTAGCTCGTGTCCGACTTCATCTGTTTCGCGATCTGCGAGATCTTGCTGGCGTAGCTTGGGTCGGTGGCATACCCGGCCTTCTGCAGCTCTCGCACAAACTGTTCTGGGTTATCGGCAGCCTTCAAAGCATCTTGATAGCGCGCGTTGCCCTGCAACAGGTTGACCAGGTCATGGAAGCTGTCCTGGTACGAGTCATAGGAGCGGAACGCCGCCGTTTCCTTGACGAACTGGCCATCGCGGAACTCGCTGGTGATCGCCCTCGCCTGCCCGCCCTGCCAGTTGCTGCTGGCCTTGATGCCGAACAGGTTGTGGCTGCTGCTGCCATCGGCGTTGCGCATGACCGACTTGCCCCAACCGGTTTCCAGGGCGGCCTGGGCCACCAAGTAGCGCGGGTCGACGCCAATACGCTTGGCGGCCTGTTCGGCCATCGGCAGCATGGTGGCGACGAAGGCATCGCTGTCGCTGAAGGCCTTGCTCGGCGCCAGCGGCGGCTGGGCCACGGCGCGGCCGAGAATGCGCATGTTGCCAGGGGCGGCGAAGGTCTGTGCCGGTTGCCAGTCGCCAGTGGCCACACCGCCCACCGGAATGTCGCCACGCCCCGGCAGCGCCGCGTTGTTGGTGACGGCGGCCGGGGTACCTGCCGAAGGCACGATACCGGCCAGCAGGCGGTCGGTGAGCTTGCCGGGCAAGGCCAGGCGCCGCGAATTGAGCGCAGCCACATCGTTGCGCACGCCCGGGGTTTCGCTGGTGGCCACTGCGGGCTCGGCGACCTTCGCCCCCCACAGCGCTGGCGCGTGTCCGGCCACTGCCGGGAACGGGCTGGAATTGGGGCGCATGGCCTTGTTCTTGGAAAGCTGGCGCACCAGTACATCTTGCAAGCCGATACCGCCGCCTTCGCGGGACATGCTCACGGCCAGCTGCTGGTCGTACATGTCGCGGTACTGCTTGACGGTTTCGGTGTTCAGCGGGTCGCCATCGCCCAGCACGTCGCTGGCCTTGCGCGAGGCCTTGAGCATTTCGCTGATGAACAGCGACTCGAATTCCTGCGCCACCTTGCGCACGTTGGCTTCGCTGTCGCGATCACCGTGCTTGAGCGAACTGAGCCGGTTGATGTCGGTATAGGCACCGCTGTCGGCGGGGCTACGCACCATGCTCTTGGGGTTCATTGGGCGTCCTCAGATCACGATCAGGTCGGCTTGCAACGCGCCGGCCTGCTTCAGGGCTTCGAGGATCGCCATCAGGTCGCCTGGCGCTGCGCCGACCTGGTTCACCGCGCGGACGATTTCATCCAGCGTGGTGCCCGGGCCGAACTTGAACATCGGCTTGGCTTCCTGCTCGGCATTGACCCGCGAGCGTGGCACCACGGCGGTCTGGCCGTTGGAGAACGGCCCCGGCTGGCTGACGATCGGGTCTTCGGTGATGGTCACGGTCAGGCTGCCATGGGTCACCGCTGCCGGCGACACCTTGACGTTCTGGCCGATCACGATGGTGCCGGTACGCGAGTTGATGATGACCTTGGCCGACGCCTGGCCGGGGTCGATCTCGAGGTTCTCGAGGATCGCCAGGTAATCGACGCGCTGGGTCGGGTCCATGGGCGCGGTGACGCGCACCGAACCGCCGTCCAGCGCCTGGGCCACACCGGGGCCGAGCAGGTCGTTGACCTTGTCGACGATGCGCTTGGCGGTGGTGAAGTCGGGGCGGTTGAGGTTCAAGGTCAGGCTGTTGCCCTGGCTGAAGCCGCTCGGTACCGCGCGCTCGACGGTGGCACCACCAGGAATGCGGCCAGCCGACGGCACGTTGACGGTGATGCGCGAGCCGTCACGGCCCTCGGCATCGAAACCGCCGACCACCAGGTTGCCTTGGGCGATGGCGTAGACGTTGCCGTCGATCCCCTTGAGCGGGGTCATCAGCAGGCTGCCGCCGCGCAGGCTCTTGGAGTTACCGATCGACGACACGGTGATGTCCACCACCTGGCCGGGCTTGGCGAACGGCGGCAGGTCAGCGTGAATCGACACTGCGGCGACGTTCTTCAACTGCACGTTACCCGACCCCGGCGGCACCTTGATGCCGAACTGCGAGAGCATGTTGTTGAAGGTCTGCAGGGTGAACGGGGTCTGAGTGGTCTGGTCACCCGTGCCGTTCAGGCCGACCACCAAGCCATAGCCGATCAACTGGTTGGTGCGCACGCCGGAGATGCTGGCAATGTCCTTCAGGCGCTCGGCGTGGGCGCCGAACGCGAAGGACATCAGAAGGGTCACGGCAATCAGCTGCCTTAGGTTGAACATGTTCATCCGTACTCAGAAAGGCCAAAGCGGGCTGAGGAAGAAGCGGTCCAACCAACCGGGCTGGCTGGCGTCGGCGAAGGAACCGGTTCCCGAGTAGGTGATGCGCGCATCGGCCACGCGGGTGGACGGCACGGTGTTGTCAGTGGAGATATCGTCGGCACGAACCAGCCCGGCGATACGCACCAGCTCTTCACCGGTATTGAGGGTCATCCACTTCTCGCCGCGCACGGCGACCACGCCGTTGGGCAGCACCTCGGCGATGGTCACGGTGATCGAGCCGGTCAGGGTGTTGCCCTGGCTGGCAGTGCTGGCGCCCTGGGTGTTGCGCTCGCCGCTGTAGCCGGCATTGAGCGACAGGTCGCCACTGCCGAACGGGTTGTTGGTATTCGGCACGGCGCCGAACAGCGAGGTCAGCCCGATGTTGGCCTCGCTGTCCTTGCGGATCTGCGAACCGGCGTTCTTGCTGGCCGAGGTACGCTCGTTGAGGGTGATGGTGATGATGTCACCGACCCGGAACGCCTTGCGATCGCCATACAGGTTCTGCTCGAAACCGGCCTGGTAGATCGAACCGTTGTTGGCCGCCGCCGACATCGGGGTGCGCGGCAATACCGGCGCGTAGTACGGGTCGTTCGGCTTTGGCGTCGGCGCGACGCAACCTGCCAGCAACACCGCCCCCCCCAGGGCGAATACGGACAACAGACGATTCATGACACTTACCTCACGGTGAAACAGGGTGTGTGACTTTACTTACAGCTGCTGGGTAACGAACGACAGCATCTGGTCGGCGGTGGAGATGACCTTGGAGTTCATCTCGTAGGCACGCTGGGTGGTGATCATGTTCACCAGCTCTTCCACGGTGCTGACGTTGGAGTTTTCCAGGGTCTGCTGCTGGGTGGTGCCGAAGCCGTTCAGGCCTGGGGTACCGATCTGTGGCGCACCGCTGGCAGCGGTTTCCAGGAACAGGTTGTTACCGATCGCTTGCAGGCCGGCCGGGTTGATGAAGTCGGCGGTCTGCAGGTTGCCGATGATCTGCGGCGCCGGGTTGCCGGCGATGGTGATCGACACGGTACCGTCCTGGCCGACGGTGAAGGTCTGCGCATCTGGCGGTACGACGATGGCCGGTTCCAGGGCGAAGCCGTTGGCGGTGACCACCTGGCCATCGGAGTTCAGGTGGAAGGTGCCGTCACGGGTGTAGGAAACCGTGCCATCGGGTTGCAGCACCTGGAAGAAGCCACGGCCGTTGACCGCCAGGTCCAGCGGATTCTCGGTGGTTTGCAGGCTGCCGACCTGGAAGTTCTTCTGGGTGCCGACGATGCGCACACCGGTACCGACCTGCAGGCCCGACGGCAGCTCGCTGTCCTGGGTGGACTGGGCACCTGGCTGGCGCTTGACCTGGTACAAGAGGTCCTGGAACTCGGCGCGGTCACGCTTGAAACCTGTGGTGGAAACGTTGGCCAGGTTGTTGGAAATGACCGAGAGGTTGGTGTCCTGGGCGGACAGGCCGGTTTTAGCGACCCAAAGAGCCGGAAGCATTCAGTGTTCTCCTCGTGCGCCTGTTTTACGGCACCCGTTCAAAGGTGATTAGGTGATTTGCAAAACCCGAGCCATGGCTTCGTCGCCCTGCTCGGCTGTTTTCATCATCTTGACGTGCAACTCGAACTGCCGGGACAGCGCCAGCACCGAAGTCATTTCTTCGACGGCATTGACGTTGCTGCCCTGGAGGAAGCCCGACACCACCCGAACGTTGACGTCGGCGTCGGCCGGTTGGCCGCTCGTGGTGTGCATGAGCCCGTCCAGGCCCTTGGTCATGCCAGCGATATCCGGGTTGACCAGCTTGATGCGGTCGACCTCGGCCATCACCCGTGGGTCTTCGCCCATGGCGCGGATACTGATGGTGCCGTCGTCGCCGACCTCGACCTTCTGCTCTGGCGGAATGGCGATCGGGCCACCGTTGCCGATCACCGGCATGCCATTGCCGGTGCGCAGCACGCCCAGGGCGTCAATGTTGAGGCTGCCGGTACGCACGTAGGCCTCGCTGCCGTCGGGGGCCTGCACGGCAATGAAGCCATTGCCGGACACCGCGACATCCAGCTCACGACCGGTCTCGATCATCGCGCCGGGGGTGAAGTCGGTGCCGGGTCGCTCGCTCATGGCGAAGGCCCGCGCCGGAAAGCTGTCACCGAATACCGGCATCGAACGCGCCTGCTCCAGGTCACGCTGGAAACCGGTGGTGGAAACGTTCGCCAGGTTGTTGGCATGGGCCTTTTGCGCCATCGCGTTCTGGCTGGCGCCGGTCATGGCCACATAAAGCATCTTGTCCACAGTCATCCTCCGCTACGCTGGCGATCGGTTGCCGCCCGCCGTTGCTCTGATGGCTATAAAGCAAGTTCCGAACCAACTTTCAAAAGATGTGAAAAAGCCCGTGAATACATCGGCACCCTGGATGCCGACAACAATGCCGACCCGGTTGGCCTGCCGCCGGTCACGCCGCCGCCAGACAAC